>NZ_JAOEDV010000062.1:0-27267 GCF_029837545.1 Stenotrophomonas sp. GD04024
CGCCGGATTGAAATGAATGCGCAATCGCCTGTTCATGAACAGCGATAACCGCTGGCGCGAGCGCCCCGGCAGCGCTACAATTCGCACTCGCCGAATCACGAAAGCCGGACCGGTCCCAGACCGTACGTCCGCGCTTTTTTGCAACCGGATTTCCGTGAAGCGCAGGCGTGACTTCGGCAGCCCCCTCGGTAGCCAAAGTGAGATTTCCGTGACCCAAGCCGCAATCCTCGTCCTCGAAGACGGCACCGTATTCGAGGGCGAATCCGTAGGCGCGCCCGGCCTGTCCGTCGGTGAGGTGGTGTTCAACACCGCCATGACCGGTTACCAGGAAGTGTTGACCGACCCGTCCTACGCCCGGCAGATGGTCACGCTGACCTATCCGCATATCGGCAACACCGGCATGACCGACCAGGACAATGAAGCGTCCAAGGTGTGGTCGGCCGGCCTGATCGTGCGCGACGTGCCGCGCCGCCCCAGCAACTGGCGCAGCCAGGTGTCGCTGCAGGACTGGCTGATCCAGCGTGGCGTGGTCGCCATCGCCGGCATCGACACCCGCAAGCTGACCCGCATCCTGCGCGAGAAGGGCGCGCAGAACGGTGCGCTGATGGCCGGCGACATCGACGTGGAAAAGGCACTGGAAGCCGCCCGCAAGTTCCCGGGCCTGAAGGGCATGGATCTGGCCAAGGTCGTCACTACCGAGAAGACCTACACCTGGACCGAGGGCCAGCTGGACCTGGATGCCAATGCCTTTGTCAGCGTGCCGGCCAAGTTCAAGGTCGTGGCCTACGATTTCGGCGTGAAGACCAACATCCTGCGCATGCTGGCCGAGCGCGGCTGCGAAGTGACCGTGGTGCCGGCGCAGACCCCGGCCGCCGAAGTGCTGGCGCTGAAGCCGGACGGCGTGTTCCTGTCCAATGGCCCGGGTGACCCGGAACCGTGCGACTACGCCATCGAAGCCATCAAGGCCTTCATCGACGTGAAGATCCCGACCTTCGGCATCTGCCTGGGCCACCAGCTGCTGGGCCTGGCCTCGGGCGCCAAGACCATGAAGATGGGCCACGGCCACCACGGTGCCAACCACCCGGTACAGGACCTGGACAACGGCCGGGTGATGATCACCTCGCAGAACCACGGCTTCGCGGTTGATGAATCGACCCTGCCGGCGACCCTGCGCGTGACCCACCGTTCGCTGTTCGACGGCACCAACCAGGGCATCGCCCGCACCGACGTGCCGGCGTTCTCGTTCCAGGGCCACCCGGAAGCGTCGCCCGGCCCGACCGATGTCGGCCCGCTGTTCGACCGTTTCGTGGCCCTGATGGAACAGAGCAAGGCGTGATCAGTACGTCGCCGGCTTGCCGGTGGCGTCGCGATGGACCGTAAGCCCCCGCATCGCTGCTGCCGCTGGCGCGGCGCTGCGGATCAAGATTCCTGATCGACAGCGTGCGATCACCCCCCTTGTCACGCTGTACTGACTTAGAGAAGAAAATGCCCAAGCGCACTGACCTCAAGACCATCCTCATCATTGGTGCTGGCCCGATCGTCATCGGCCAGGCCTGCGAGTTCGACTATTCCGGCGCCCAGGCCTGCAAGGCCCTGCGCGACGAGGGTTACCGCGTGGTGCTGGTCAACAGCAACCCGGCCACGATCATGACCGACCCGGAGATGGCCGATGCCGTCTACATCGAGCCGATCAACTGGCAGACGGTCGAGAAGATCATCGCCAAGGAAAAGCCTGACGCGCTGCTGCCGACCATGGGTGGCCAGACCGCGCTGAACTGCGCGCTGGACCTGGCCGACCACGGCGTGCTGGAGAAGTACAACGTCGAACTGATCGGCGCCAAGCGCGAAGCGATCCGCATGGCCGAAGACCGCGAGCTGTTCCGCGTGGCCATGGGTGAGATCGGCCTGGAATGCCCGACCGCTGCCGTCGCCCACACCCTGGACGAAGCGCTGGAGATCCAGACCCGCGTCGGTTACCCGACCATCATCCGCCCCAGCTTCACCCTGGGCGGCAGCGGCGGCGGCATCGCCTACAACCGCGAAGAGCTGGTCGAGATCGTCAGCCGTGGCCTGGAGCTGTCGCCGACCACCGAAGTGCTGGTCGAAGAGTCGGTGCTGGGCTGGAAGGAATTCGAGATGGAAGTGGTCCGCGATACCGCGGACAACTGCATCATCGTCTGCTCGATCGAGAACCTGGACCCGATGGGCGTGCACACCGGTGACTCGATCACCGTGGCCCCGGCGCAGACCCTGACCGACAAGGAATACCAGCGCCTGCGCGATGCCTCCATCGCCGTGCTGCGCAAGATCGGCGTCGATACCGGTGGTTCGAACGTGCAGTTCGGCATCAACCCGAAGACCGGCCGCGTGGTCGTCATCGAGATGAACCCGCGCGTGTCGCGTTCCTCGGCGCTGGCCTCTAAGGCCACCGGCTTCCCGATCGCCAAGGTCGCGGCCAAGCTGGCCGTGGGCTACACCCTGGACGAACTGAAGAACGAGATCACCGGCGGCCTGACCCCGGCCTCGTTCGAGCCGTCGATCGACTACGTGGTCACCAAGATTCCGCGTTTCGCCTTCGAGAAGTTCCCGGCTGCCGATGCCCGCCTGACCACCCAGATGAAGTCGGTGGGTGAGGTGATGGCGATGGGCCGCACCTTCCAGGAGTCGGTGCAGAAGGCCCTGCGTGGCCTGGAAACCGGCAAGGTCGGCTTCGACCCGACCGGCCTGGACCTGGCCAACGAAGAAGACCTGCAGACCCTGCGCCGCGAGCTGAAGGCGCCGGGCCCGGAGCGCCTGTTCTTCGTCGCCGATGCATTCCGCGCCGGCATGAGCGTGGAAGAGATCTACGCGCTGTCGTTCATCGACCACTGGTTCCTGGACCAGATCGAGGAAATCATCGCGGCCGAAGCTGAAGTGACTGCCGGTGGCATCGATGCGCTCGACGCGGCGCGCCTGCGCAAGCTCAAGCGCGCCGGTTTCTCCGACGCCCGCCTGGCCCAGCTGACCGGTACCAACGAAGCGGCCATCCGCGCGCTGCGCCGTGCGCACAAGGTGCGCCCGGTCTACAAGCGCGTGGACTCCTGTGCCGGTGAGTTCTCCACCGGTACCGCCTACCTGTACTCGACCTACGAGGACGAGTGCGAGGCCGCGCCGACCAACCGCGACAAGATCATGATCCTGGGCGGTGGCCCGAACCGCATCGGCCAGGGCATCGAGTTCGACTACTGCTGCGTGCACGCGGCACTGGCGCTGCGCGAGGATGGTTATGAAACCATCATGGTCAACTGCAACCCGGAAACCGTGTCGACCGACTACGACACCTCCGACCGCCTGTACTTCGAACCGCTGACCCTGGAAGACGTGCTGGAAATCGTCGAGCTGGAACAGCCCAAGGGCGTGATCGTGCAGTACGGCGGCCAGACCCCGCTGAAGCTGGCACGTGCGCTGGAAGCCAACGGCGTGCCGGTGATCGGCACCAGCCCGGACTCCATCGACCTGGCCGAAGACCGCGAGCGCTTCCAGCAGCTGGTCGACACGCTGGGCCTGAAGCAGCCGCCGAACCGCATCGCCCGCAACGACCAGGAAGCGCTGCTGCTGGCCCGCGAGATCGGCTACCCGCTGGTGGTGCGCCCGAGCTACGTGCTGGGTGGCCGCGCGATGGAAATCGTCTACGGCGAATCCGACCTGGCCCGCTACGTGCGTGACGCGGTGAAGGTGTCCAACGATTCGCCGGTGCTGCTGGACCGCTTCCTCGACAACGCCGTCGAGTGCGACGTGGACATCATCGCCGACAAGGAGGGCAACGTCCTGATCGGTGGCGTGATGGAGCACATCGAAGAAGCCGGCGTGCACTCGGGTGACTCGTCCTGCTCGCTGCCGCCGTACTCGCTGTCGGCCAAGACCCAGGCCGAACTGCGCCGCCAGGTGGTGGAGCTGGCCAAGGCCCTGAACGTGGTCGGCCTGATGAACACCCAGTTCGCGATCCAGACCAGCGAAGAGGGCGATGACACCATCTACCTGCTGGAAGTGAACCCGCGTGCCTCGCGCACCGTGCCGTTCGTGTCCAAGGCCACCGGCATGCCGCTGGCCAAGATCGCCGCGCGCTGCATGGCTGGCACGACCCTGGCCGAGCAGGGCGCGACCAAGGAAATCGTGCCGGACTACTACTCGGTGAAGGAAGCGATCTTCCCGTTCGCCAAGTTCCAGGGCGTTGACCCGATCCTCGGGCCGGAAATGCGCTCCACCGGTGAGGTGATGGGCGTGGGCCGCACCTTCAACGCCGCCTTCGCGCGTGCGCAGGAAGCCGGTGGCATCAAGGCGCCGCCGGTCGGCAAGGCCTTCGTTTCGGTCCGCGATCCCGACAAGAAGCGCGTGCTGCCGGTGGCCAAGGCCCTGCTGGCGCGTGGCTACAGCCTGGTGGCCACCCGTGGCACCGCCGCATGGCTGCAGCAGCACGGCATGGACTGCGAGATCATCAACAAGGTGGTCGAAGGTCGCCCGCACATCGTCGATTCGATCAAGAACGGCGAGATCGTGTACATCGTCAACACGACCGAAGGCCGTTCGGCGATCAATGACTCGTTCTCGATCCGTCGCGAGGCGCTGCAGCACCGCGTCACCTACTCGACCACCATTGCCGGCGCCAAGGCGCTGGTGGATTCACTGGAATTCCGCGGCACCGGCCCCGTCTGGTCGCTGCAGGAGCTGCACAAGGAGTTGAATGCATGAGAGCCCCCATCACCATGAAGGGCGCGCAGAAGCTGCGCGACGAACTGGATCACCTGAAGTCGGTCAAGCGCCCGAAGGTGATCGCCGCGATCGCCGAAGCGCGTGAGCACGGCGACCTGAAGGAGAACGCCGAGTACCACGCCGCGCGCGAGGAACAGGGCTTCATCGAAGGCCGCATCAAGCAGCTGGAAGGCGAGCTGTCGCACGCCGAGATCATCGACGTGAGCAAGCTCAATGCCGGCTCCAAGGTGGTGTTCGGTGCCAGCGTGACCCTGGCCGACGTGGAAACCGACGAAGAGAAGAAGTACCAGATCGTCGGCGACCTGGAAGCGGACATCAAGCTGGGCCTGATCGCCATTTCCTCGCCGGTGGCGCGCGCGATGATCGGCAAGCTGGAAGGCGATTCGATCGTGATCGACGCCCCGGCCGGCCAGCGCGAGTACGAGATCGTCAGCGTCAGCTACGTGGAC
The DNA here is from genome assembly GCF_029837545.1 of Stenotrophomonas sp. GD04024. Classification (NCBI taxonomy): domain Bacteria; kingdom Pseudomonadati; phylum Pseudomonadota; class Gammaproteobacteria; order Lysobacterales; family Lysobacteraceae; genus Stenotrophomonas; species Stenotrophomonas sp. GD04024. The sequence continues at coordinate 5,199 of NZ_JAOEDV010000062.1, forward strand.
TGACGAGGTGGCAACGGCGACCCTGCTGTTGCCGGCGCGCAGCCGCCTTGCGGCGGCTGCATTGCCGGATGACGTGGCGCGCGCCCTGGGTCGCGCCACCGCTTTGCAGCTGGATGCCGGTGAACGCGCCCAGCTGCAACGGCATTTCAGCGTGGCTGCGCCGCAGTGGCCGGTGGCTGCGTTGACCCGCCAGCGTGACGTGGGTGATGCGGCCGGCGCCCGCTGGCTGCGCGCCGATCCGGCCTGCATGGTGCCGGACATGCACGGTGCGCGGATGATGGCCTACGGCGAAACGCTGCGGCCGACCCTGGCCGATTGCCTGGCCTTGCTGCCGGTGTTGCAGCCGTTGTTTGCTGATGCCGGGTTCGTGCTCGACGCACCCGATCCTTCGCGCTGGTACCTGCGGCTTCCGATCGACCTGGCGCTGCCCGAGTTCGACAGCCCGGACGAAGTGCTGGGCGATGACCTGTTCTCGCACCTGCCGGAAGGCGAGGGCGGCCGCCGTTGGCGGGCGTTGATGACCGAGGCGCAGGTGCTGCTGCACAACCATTCCTGGAACCAGCAGCGCGTGGCCCAAGGGCAACAGCCGATCAATTCGCTGTGGTTCTGGGGCGGTGGCGTGATGCCGGTATCGGTCAGCACGGCGCACGCGCAGGTGCGCAGCCGCGATGCCCTGCTGCAGGGCCTGGCGCTGGCGGCTGGCGTGGCGGTGGATGGCGAGCAGGCGGTGGATGCGTTGGTCGACCTGCGCCAACTGCGTTCATCGCAGCAGTTGGGCAATGATGCGATCCGGCCGCTGCTGGCCGCGCTGAAGCGAGGCGAGCTGCAGCGACTGGTGCTGGACTTCGAGGATGGCCTGCAGTTCCAGTTGGACCGTGGCCAGCGCTGGCAGTTCTGGAAGAAGTCGCGGCAGCTGCACGACTGAGCGGGGCCTCGGCAGAGCGGGGTCGGATCCGTTTTCCACCGGAAAACGGCTCTGATCCTAGATGTTCGCCGGGGTTGCCGGCCAGCGGCCGGCACTACCGCAGCTGCCGGGCGCAATCCCGCCAGCCTCTCCCACGCGCGGTATCATCCCTCTGTCTTTCGTAACCGGCGATGCCGATGTCCCTTGCCGCCGATGCTGTGCAGCCATCCACTGATACGGTGACGATCCGCCGTCGCGATGCGGTCGCACCCGGCAACTGGCCGGACGGCACACTGCCGCTGCTGGCGCGGCTCTACGCCAGTCGCGATGCCGGTACCCCGGAGCTGGCGCTGCCGAAGCTGGGCAATCTGCATGCGCCCGAACTGCTGACCGGCATCGATGCAGCGGTGGGCCTGCTGGTCGAGGCCATCGCCAATGACAAGCGCATCCTGGTGGTCGGCGATTTCGATTGTGATGGCGCTACCGCCTGCGCGGTGGGCGTGCGCGGCCTGCGCATGCTCGGCGCGCAGCATGTCTTCCACGCGGTGCCGAACCGCATGGTGCACGGCTATGGCCTGTCGCCGTCGCTGGTGGACGAACTGGCCGCGCTGCAGCCGGACCTGCTGGTTACGGTCGACCACGGCATTGCCTGCCACGCGGGCGTGACCGCGGCCAAGGCGCGTGGCTGGCAGGTGCTGGTCACCGACCATCATCTGCCGGGCCCGCAGTTGCCGCCGGCCGACGTGATCGTCGATCCGAACCTAGATGGCGATACCTTCCCCAGCAAATCGCTGGCCGGTGTCGGCGTGATCTTCTACGTGCTGATGGCGTTGCGCCGGCAGATGCGCGAGGCCGGTGTCTTCGCCGATGGCAAGGGGCCGGATCTGACCACGCTGCTGGACCTGGTGGCGGTGGGCACCGTCGCCGACCTGGTGGCGCTGGACCCGAACAATCGTGCGTTGGTCAGTGCGGGCCTGCGCCGGCTGCGTGCCGGGCGGGGCTGTGTCGGCCTGCGCGCCCTGATCGAAGCCAGTGGCCGCGATGCCGCACGGCTGACCGCCACCGACATCGGCTTCGCACTTGGGCCGCGCCTGAACGCTGCGGGCCGGCTGGAAGACATGGCGCTGGGCATCGCGCTGCTGCTGACCGAGGACCCACGGCAGGCACGCGACATCGCGCAGACACTTGAGCAGATCAATTCGGAACGGCGCGCGGTGCAGCAGTCGATGACCGACGACGCCGAGCAGGCGTTGACCCGCGTGGTGCTGGACATGGATGGACAGCGGCCGGTGGCGGCCTGCCTGTTCGATGCCGACTGGCACCCGGGCGTGGTGGGCCTGGTCGCGTCGAAGATGAAGGACCGCCTGCATCGCCCGGTGATCGCCTTCGCCCCGGCCGAGCCGGGGGCCGACACGCTGCGTGGCTCGGCGCGGTCAATTCCCGGCCTGCACATCCGTGACGCACTGGCGCTGGTCGACGCGCGCCATCCCGGCCTGATCGAACGTTTCGGTGGGCATGCGATGGCCGCCGGCCTCAGCCTGCGCCTGGATCACATTGACGACTTCAAGGCCGCCTTCATCGCCGTGGTGCTGGAAATGCTCGACCCGGCGGCCCTGCAGCAGCAGGTATTGAGCGACGGCGAACTGGCGGCGGACGAGCTCGACCATCGTCATGCCGACGCGCTGCGCCTGGCCGGGCCGTGGGGTCAGGGCTTCCCGGAACCGCTGTTCGACGGCCATTTCGAAGTGGCCAACTGGCGCGTGCTGAAGGAGCGCCACCTGAAGCTGGAACTGCGCCTGCCGGGCGTGCCCGGCACGATCAACGCCATCCACTTCGGCGGCTGGCACGGCAATGCGCCGGGCCGCCATGTGCATCTCGCCTATCGCCTGGCCTGCGATGACTACCGTGGTGGCAGCGCGATCCAGCTGATCGTCGAGCACTGCCTGCCCGGCTGAAAAAAGGGGACGGAGGGGATTAAGTCGCTTGTGCCTTGTTTGCCAATTGCGACTTAATCCCCTCCGTCCCCTTTTTCTGTGAGGTCAGCGGACCTCGGTCACCAGCGTCGGCAGTTCCCAGGTGCCACCGGGCACGCCGCGGCACAGGCCTGCTGCGATTTCGGAGGTCGCGACGAAGGCAGTGCCAGTCCAGGTCCAGGTGCTCTGCGAGATGCAGTCGCCCAGTCCGCGGCCCTTCTGCGCGGCGATGATCTGCCCATCGTCATAGTCGATCGCATCACTGGTCACCCACTGCGGTTGGAACGGGGCCTTCGGGCGGGCCACCCAGTAGCCGTCGCCGGTGTTGTAGGCCGCGCGCCAGCAGGGCACGTTGACCAGCACGTGCTGCGCGTCCAGGCGACGTATCTCCAGTGCCGAGTTGCTCAGCGGGATATCGGCATCGGCCTCCAGCAGGCCCTCGCAGCTGTTGTCCTTCAGCGTGGCACGCAGCGCGGCGCGCAGCGCGGGCGAGGCCGCCAGTTGCGCGAAGGCCGGGTCATCCGGAATCGAATCGGCAGTCGGTGCGCTGTGCACGACGGGCACCGGCAGCGCGGCCGGAACGCTGGCTTCGGGCGTGCTGCCCTTGCGCATCACGGCACCGGGCGTGCCGAGGCGGCCCTGGTACTCGTCGATCTTCAGCAGGACTGCGGCAGCGCCCTTGTCCGACAACGCCCAACGTTGACCGGTGGCATCGCTCACGCTGATTCCACCGTCGCGCGCCAGTGCGGACAACAGTGCGGCGGTCTGCGCGGCACTCAGGGTATAGGTGCCTTCGCCCTGGTCCGGTACCAGCACACCCAGGTCCTGCTGCCGGACATGCAGGCGCAGCGCGCCGGCGGGGCGGGCCTGGCCTTCATCCGGCTGCAGCGAAAGACGGCCCTGCATGGCCTGGTGGGCGCCGCCCTTGCGGGTCAGCAGCACGCTGAGCGTGCTCTGCTCGTCGGCGGCGTAGCCGGCGGCGCGGCAGGTGCGGGTGTTGTCACAGGCCACCACCCAGTCGTGGTGCTGGAAGTACAGCCGGCTGGAGGGTGCCCCGGCGTTCGCAGCGGGCGGGGTGACCAAGGCCAGCAGGGCGATGGGCAGGAACTGACGCATGGGCATCCATTCACATGGGCGGGGCCTCAGAGTGCCCAGCCAGGACCGCCGGCGCCAGCCTGAATGGCTGCGCTGTGCTCGCCGTATTTGTGACGTGATTCGCGCTGTCGTGAAAATCCTTAATGAATTCATCTCCTTATCCAGCGCTGATTGCGTCAAAAAGCTGGCACATGGCACAGGTCAATGGCAAAGTCGGGCCACGACCAACATGGGACGACGGAACGCCCGATGTACGCCGAATCACTGCTTCCCGGCGCCACGCTGCAGCGCCTGCACCAGGACCGACGCCTGATCCGCGTCGAAACCGCTTTGGATCCGGACACGTTCCTGGTCAAGCGCTTCGACGGCGCCGAATCGGTGTCCGCGCCGTTTGCGTACCGCATCGATCTGCTCTCGATCCAGCCGCGACTGGAGCTGAAACAGCTGGTCGGGCAACCGCTGCGGCTGCAGCTCGGCGATGAGTTCGGCAACCGCAGCGTGCATGGTTTCGTGCGCGAGTTCGCCAGCAGCGGGCAGCAGGCGCAGTTCAGCGCCTATCGTGCCGAGCTGGCGCCGTGGTTCGCCTTCCTCGACTACACCTGCAACTGCCGCATCTTCCAGGACCGGAACGTGCTGCAGATCATCGAGGGAGTCTTCGAGGGCTATGCGCAGCTGGCCAGGTTCCGCTACGACCTCAATGCCGGCAAGCTGGCGCCGCTGCCGTATTGCGTGCAGTACAACGAATCGGACTTCGCCTTCGTCAGCCGCCTGCTGGAAGATGCCGGCCTGTACTACAGCTTCGTCCACGACGAAGAAGGCCATGAGATGGTGATCAGCGACGATTCGACGCTGAGCACTGCCCATGGCGAGCCGCAGCCGATCGCGTTTGTTTCCGACCAGGGCACCCTGGCCAGCACGGGCCTGCATCGCTGGGGGGCGCGGCGCCGGGTCGGGCCGAGCGTGCAGACGCTGCGCAGCTTCGACTTCAAGCAGCCGGGCGAACGGCTGGATGGCAACCAGGGCAACCAGGTGCCGCTGGGCCTGCTGCCGCCGTTGGAGCAGTACCGCTACGACGGTGCCGCGCGCTTCATGAACAGCCGCATCGGTACGGCGCTGGCCGCGGTGCGCAACGAGGAAGTGACCTGGCCGACCAAGCTGTTCGAGTGCGCGGGCAATGCCGGCGAGATGGAGGCCGGCGGCTGCTTTGACCTGGAACGGCATCCAGACTTCATCGGCCGCGATGACACTGATCGCAGCTTCTTCGTGGTCAGCGTGCAGCGCGAAGGCCATAATAATTTCGCCAGCGATTTCGGCAGCGCCGAAGCGCCCAGCGTGGAGGTGCAGGCCGAAGTGCTGCGCCGGCGCATTCCGTACCGGCCGTTGCGGCGCACGCCGTGGCCGCGCATGCCCGGGCCGCAGACCGCGACCGTGGTGGGGCCGCCGGGTGAAGAGCTGCATGCCGACCGTTACGGGCGGGTCAAGGTCCAGTTCCATTGGGATCGGCAGCTGGACCGCCGCGAGAACGCCTCGTGCTGGATCCGCAGTGCCAGCCCCTGGGCCGGCGCCGACATGGGCGGCGTGTCACCGCCGCGCGTGGGCCAGGAAGTGATCGTCGACTTCCTCGACGGTGATCCGGACCGTCCGATCATCACCGGCCGCGTCTACAACGAAGACAACATGCCGCCGTTCGGCATGGAGGTCAGCGGCCTGAAGTCGAAGACGGTGAAGGGCGCGGGCTGGAACGAGATCACCATGCACGATGGTGCCGGTGGCGAGCTGCTGAACATGCGCGCGCAGCGTGACATGGTCACCACCGTGCTCAACGACCAGAACGCCAGCATCCAGAACAACAAGTCGACTACGGTGGCGGTCAACCACACGATGGGCGTCGGCGCCAACCAGGACATCAGTGTCGGCGGCAACCGTGGCATCACTGTCACCGGCACCGATACGCTCGGCGTCACCGGCACCCGCACCACGAATGTCACCGGTGCGGTCACCGAGAAGTACGAGTCCGGCGAAACCAAGACGATTGCCGCCGCCGGCTATACCGAAACCATCACCGGTGATTTCAAGACCACGCTGACCGGCAACTACACCAGCCAGCGCACCGGCACCTGGACCGAGACCGTCACCTCCACCTCCAGCCGCACCGTCGGTGGGCTGGTCACCGAGACCCTGCAGGCCGCGCGTGAAGTGACGATCACCGGGCAGGACAAGCGCAAGGTGCAGGGCAAGGTCGACGACAGCAACGTCGGCGAGCGCGTCATCGATGTCACCGGCAACTTCAGCCAGGATGCCAGCGGCACCCACAGCCAGGGCTCGGACGGGGCAATGAGCCTGGAGTCGGCGGTCAAGCTCACCAGCAAGGTCGGCGGTTCGGTCATCGAGATCACCGACAGCGCGATCAAGATCACCGCCGGTGGTTCGGAAGTGGTGATCGACGCCGGTGGTGTATCGGTCAACGGCAGCGAGATCAAGCTCAACTGCTGAGCCGCAAGGGAGAAGCACGATGCAGGACACCCCCATGCTGCGCGGCCTGAACGCATTGCGCGATGCCTGGCTGGAGGCCAGCGCCGACAACAGCCGGCGCCTGCTGGTCTGGCGCTTGCCAGCCGCCGCCAGCCGGTTGCTGGCGGCGTTCTTCGAAATGCAGCGCAACGATGCCGGACGCGATACGCCGGACTACTTCCTGCGCATCGATACTGCCTACGAACTGGGCTTCCGCTACAGCCGCCAGCTCAAGCAGGACCTGCTGGACCGCTATCTGGCCAGCCAGGAAGATCTGCGCGCGCAGCAGGTGCCGCTGGGCTGGCGCGGCCCGCATGAAGGCCATCCGGACAGCGCCCAGGGTGTGGTCGAGGTGCTGGAGAGCTTCATCGAGCATCATGGTGAACACCTGCGCTTGCTGGCGGCGGTGCTGGAGCCGGAGCGTTGCGTGCCTGGCGAGGGCTTCGAGCGTTGGGTGGACGCCGCGCTGGCCGCCGGCCCTGGCCCGCGCCTGCGCCTGGTGCTGGTGGATACCGAGGAGGATCCGCGCTGGCAGTCGCTGCTGGAACGGCACGGCAGGATCGCGCGCGTGGTCAGTGCGCCGGTCGACATGTTCGGCATCGCCCGCGATACCGCCGCACAGTCTGGCGGCCGCGGCCCGGAAGTGCTGTACCGGCAGCTGCTGGCCGACCTGATGCTGCTGCTCGAACGCGGCAGCCCCTCGCAGGTGGTCGCCCGCGCCGAGCGCGCGCAGGGGCTGGCGCAGCGGCAGGGCTGGCAGGACCAGCAATCGGTGGTGCAGATGATGGTGGCCGGCGCGTGGTTGAAGCATGGCGACCACGGGCAGGCCATCAACAGCTACCGGCAGGCGCGCAGCGCGGCCGAGGACGCGCGCATGAGCGGCAACCCGGCTGCACCGGAACTGGTGATGCAGAGCTGGTTTGGCGAGGCAGGCTGCTGGCTGGCGGCCAAGCAGCCGGAGCGCGCCGCACAGACCTACCTGCAGGCCTCGACGTCGGCAGCGAGCATTCCGCACCCGATGTTCGCGCTGGAAGGCCAGCGCATGGCCGGCTGGTGCCAGTTGCAGGCCGGCCAGCGCGAGGCTGCGCGAACCCAGCTGCTGGAGGCGATCCGCATCGCCAAGCCGCTGGCGCCGGCCGACCGCAAGGCCACTACGTTGCCACAGGCACTGTGGGACCTGCTGCAACTGCAGGATGCGCGCCGCTGCGAATCGCTGCAGCAGGTGGCCGCCGATTACCTGCAGGCCAGCACCGGCCTGCTGGAAAAGGCCGACGCGCAGGGGCGTGCGCTGGGCCCGCGGCCGGTGCGGCCGGCACTGGATGCCATCGACGCGGAGCTGGATGCCGCGCTGGAACGTGGCTTCCACCGCGCCCAACAGGAGCGCGAGCGGCTGATCCAGGGCGGCGACGAATTCTTCCGCAAGATCGTGGCCGTGGGCCGCGACTTCCTCGACCCGGGCTGGAACGGCCTGCCGGCCATCGAACACCCGCTCGATCACGAGATACCGGTGTGGAGCGAGCCGCCGGCGATGCAGCCGTTGCCCGATCCCAGTGGCCTGCTGCAGGCGTCCGTGGCGGCGCCTGCCGGGCCTGCCGTTACAGGAGTGGCTGTTGCATGAAGTCGAACAAGACCGTGGTGATGCTGGTAGCCATCGTGCTGGGCATCATCGTCGTGACCTGGATCAGCGCCGAGTACCGTGACGAAGTAAAGGCGTTCCTGCGCGCGTTGTTCCGCGCCTTGTAAAGCAACAGGGAGTGTTGCCGTGAGCATCGCCGCCAAGCATTTCGATCCGCAGCTGGGCATCGACATCCACATGTACGCGGTGCCGCCGTGCCCGCTGCCGACGCCGCACATCGGCCTGGTGCTGGATCCGTTCGACTACATCCCGTTCATCGGCTCGACCATCAAGGTCAATGGCGTGCACCGCGGCACCGCCGGTACCGGCGGCCTCGACATCCACATTCCGCTGGGCGTGTGGGGGCCGCCGCTGGCGGCGCCGATGGGGCCGCAGTTCGACGGCGAAGAAATCTTCATGGGTAGCCGTACCGTGTCTGCCGACGGCGAACCGTTCTCGCGGCTGGCGATGCCGGTGCTGGACTGCAACCTTGCCGGGATGATCAACCCGTTCCGGATGAAGAAGCCGAAGAAGCCGCTGCGCGCGATGTCGCTGCCGACCGGCTTGAACGTGGCCATTCCCACCAGCGTCACCGTCGGCGGTCCGCCGACGGTGTCATGGACCGCGCTGGCGTTCCGCGCCGCATTCGCCGGGCTGGGCAAGTTGCGCAAGAGTGCTTTCTTCCGCAAGAAGATGGATGCGTTCGCCAACTGGCGGCGCGGCAAGTGGGGCCATCTGCCCTCCAGCTTCCTGAAATGCAAGGTGCTGCGTGCCGAGCCGGTGGATATCCGCGATGGCAGCGTGGTGGTCAGCCACCAGGACTTCGACATTCCGGGGCGGCTTTCCTTTGCCTGGCAGCGCAGCTACGGCTCGCGCCGCGCGGGCGAACCCGGCCTGTGCGGCGCGGGCTGGCAGACGCCGGCCGACATCCGCCTGGAACTGCTGGACGACGGCAGCGTGTGGTTGTCCGGCCCGGACCAGGCTGCGTTCTTCCCTGAGTTGCCGCCCGCTGAAGGCGAGGCCGGGGCCATCCTCGATTTCGTTGATGGCGCGCGCCTGCTGCGTCGGCGCGGGCGGTGGCTGGTGCGCTTCAAGAGCGGCCTGAAGTACGTGTTTGGCGGCGAACTGCCGGCAGGCGTGAGCGCACTGCTGAATCCACAATCCTGGCCGATCGAACGCATCGAGGACGCGCACGGCAACCACTGGCGGTTCGAGCGTCGCGATGGCCACCTGGTGCGCATCGTCGAAAGCGGTATCGGCGACCTGCAGGGCCGTTTCATCGAAGTGGAGGCGCGCCACGGTCACATCGATCGCATGGCGCTGCATGACCCGGCCACCGGCCTGGTGCATCCGCTGGTGAGCTATCGCTACAGCGCCGACGGCGATCTGCTGGCGGCGGTGGACGCGCTTGGAGCGCCGCGCACCTTCGCTTACGAGCAGCACCGCTTGGTGCGGCACACCGACCGCGTTGGCCTGTCATTCCATTACGCGTTCGACGTGCAGGGCAGGGTGGTGCATTCGTGGGGCGACGGTGGCCTGTACGACTACCACTTCGAGTACGACGCGCTACTGCGCGAGACCCGGGTGACCGACTCGCTCGGCCATCTGAGCGTGGTCAAGTTCGACGAGAACCAGCTGCCGCTGTGCGAGATCGATCCGCTCGATGGCGTGACGCTGTTCGAGTACGACGATTTCGGGCGGACCGTGGCGGTGACCGACCCGGAAGGGCTGCGCACGGCGTTTGCCTATGATGCGCATGGCAACCTGGTCTGCCTGACCCGCGCCGATGGCACGTCGATCCAGATGGAGTATGACCCGGACGACCATATGGTGTCGCTGCGCACGCCGGATGGCGTCGACTGGCAGCAGGCATACGATGGCCAAGGCCTGCTGGTCAGCCAGACCGATCCATTGGGAGCGACAACCCGATTCGACTACGATGCGCAGGGCCAGTTGCAGTCGCAGACCAATGCCCGCCAGGCGGTGACACACCTGCGCTATGACCGTCATGGGCTGGTGGCTGCCGTCATTGATGCGCTCGGCCATGAGAGCCGCTTCGAGCATGATCCGCTCGGCAACCTGCTGCGCCAGGTGGATCCGTTGGGGCAGGCCAGTCGCTACGAGTACGACGCCAAGGGGCGGCTGCTGGCCACCGCTGGCCCCGATGGCGCGGGTGTGCGCTGCGAATATGATGCTGAAGACCAACTGCTGTGCTATACCGATGAGGCCGGCGCGCAGACGCGGCTGCAGTACGTGGGCATCGGACAGATCGGCAAGCGCCTTCAGGCCGATGGCCACAGTGTGGAGTACCGCTACGATACCGAAGAGCAGCTGGTCGCGGTCATCAACCAGCGCGGCGAAACCTATCAGTTGGTGCGCGATGCGCTGGGCCGCATCGTCGAGGAAGTGGACTACTGGGGGCAATCACGGCGTTACAGCTACGATGCTGCCGGGCGGCTGACGACGACCCTGGATCCACTGGGCCAGCGCATCGCGTTTACCACCGACAAGCTTGGGCGCATCACCCGCAAGACGCTGTCCGATGTGCGCCATCCTGGTCAGCAGGTACAGGAACACTTCGTCTACGACGTGCAGGGACAGATTGTCGAGCTGCGCAATGCGGCGCGTACGGTGAAGCGCCGGTACGACCCGCTGGGGCAATTGCTGGAGGAACTGCAGGACGGGTTCTGGGTGGGCTACGCCTATGATGAAGTGGGCAACCGCGTGCTGCGCCAGACCGCTGCCGGCAATCGGGTGGCGTTCGGCTACGACCTGCGCGACCAGACCGTATCGGTGGCCATCAACGACGAATCGCCGATCTCGATGGAGCGCGACGCGCTGGGCCGCACCACGCGCGAGCAGCTGAGCCCGCACTTACAGCGCGAGTTCACCTACGACAGCCGTAACCTGCTGACCTCGCAGTCGGTACTGAAGGACGCTGCGCCGCTGTTCGAGACTCGCTACGACTATGACCGCAGTGGCAACCTGACCCGCCGCAGCGACAGCACGCAAGGCGTGGACGAGTACCGCTACGACGCTATCGGGCGCCTGCTGCAGCACATCGATCCAAAGGGAAGGGTCGAGCGCTACTTCAACGACCCGGCCGGCGACCGGCTGCGTACTGAAGTGAAGCAGGTACAGGCGCGCAAGGTAGTAGGCGGCGACGATGACGACCTGGCCACCTGGACGCGCGAAGGCATCTATCAGGGCGTGCACTACGTGTTCGACCGGGCGGGTGATCTGGTGCGCAAGGGCGCACCGCAGGGCGATGCGCCGGATGACCTGACGCTGATCTGGGATGCCAACCATCGGTTGGCGGAGAGCCGCCGCAACGGGCAATCAACGTACTACGGCTATGACCCGCTGGGACGGCGGGTTTTCAAGCGCAACCCGACGCAGACAACGTGGTTCTTCTGGGATGGCGATGCGTTGCTGGGTGAGGTGCAGCAGGCCAACGACGCCGAAGAGGCGGCGCCAGTGTGGGTCGGTAATGCGGCCAGCCTGGTGGAGATGAGGCGGCGGCAGCGGCGGTTGGAAAAGCTGCATGAGCGGGTGCGGGAGTATGTGTACTACCCCGGGACGTTTGTGCCGTTGGCCTGGGTCAGACCTCTCGATCTAGAGAGGATATCTGCTCCAATTTCGGAGGTATCAGGAGCCCCCGATCCTGTGCACGAGGCCGCATCGTTTGTCGCCCCTGTTGATCCGCCAGGTGCAATCGGGTGTGAGGTAGAGCAAAGGACAACGTCTCGCTCGTTTGGCGGTGGACTTGGCCAGTTGGGTGCATCTTCCTTGGGACTCAGGGGATCTGCGTGTACCGACAAGCTTGAATCGACTACTGCTCCGGCATCCGCGCAGCTCACTCGTTCGGCAGAGAGCAGGAAAAGCCCCAGTTTGACCTTCCCGACCAGAAAAGCACCGGCCAACTCCGCGTCGCTGGCGGATCAGTCCGCATGCAGTACTGCTCGGGCGGGCCTATTTGGGGTGGATCCGAATGGTGCGGTAGTTAGAGCGCTGGATGCGTCAGGAGTACATGAGTGGGCGGTCAGATACGGGTCATGGGGGGCTGATGAGAACAGCACCCAGGGCGGGATGGAGTTCTTTATACGTCTGCAAGGGCAGTATCGGGACATTGAGACAGGTCTCTATTACAATAGAAACCGATACTTTGATCCGTTGGTCGGAAGCTTCATATCTCCGGATCCGCTCGGTCTCGATGCAGGAGAGTGCATATACGAATATTCTCTAAACGCAATTGCGTACTGCGACCCGTTGGGTCTGAAGTACCGGAAGACTACGGCGAGTGATGGTAGAACCGTTTATCAGAATGATGATGCATTCAATCCTCATAGAAAGGTGTCGTGGGAAGATGCAGAGACGGGTGAGTTCAGGCGGGGTACGAATCTTGACCGGATGTCGGAGGGCTTGGCGCCGATCGGAAAAGATGGGCGGCCAGTTCAGTTGCACCATCTGACGATGACCGAGGCGCCCGGGATGAATGGGCGGAGAGGTTCCTTGGCCGAGGTGAAGGCATCCATCCATTCGAAGTACACATCGATTCTCCATATTCCTTTCCCGAGGAATCCAAACAACAAGAGGCAGACCTTGCCTCGATATCCGAGTTTTAGAAGAAATAACGATGGAAGCGCGTCCCTGCTGGCAAGTCAATTCGACAGCTTCAGGGAGTCATATTGGAAGGCGAGAGCGCAATCAATACTTGCTGGCTGCCGACAATGAGGTGTGTTCATGTTTGATAATCTGGAGGCGCTGGTGGCGCAGCACCCGCGAGTCAAGGTATTTCCTGGGCGGCAGGTTGAACCTGGCCTTATCCGGGAGGCCGAAGCTGAGCTGGGGATTCCATTGCCTGATTCGTACAAGGAGTGGTTGCTCAAGTATGGGAATCTGAGGGTCGGCGCTTATCCTGTTCTGACCCTTGCGCCTCGGGATGTGCGTGACATTTCCGATAGTGATCTGATCTACAATTTCAGGTTGGATTCCCGTGATGGCGAGCTGCCGGTCGGGTATATCTCAATTCATCTGCCGGATACGGATGAATCATTCTATTTCGATACCAGCAAGGGGCTGGTTGGCGGAGAGTATCCCATTGTCAGGCGGGATTGGTCTGACGGATCGTATGAGCCGTTTGCCGACAGTTTTGTGGGTTTTCTAGAGGAGATTGTCCGGCAGGCTTGATGTGACCTGATTAGCACGAACTTCCAGCACGGATTAGGCTCAACTTCCAAGCGCAATACCCCCAGGTCCTGATGTTGCCATGTCAACGACAAGAACCTATCACCACCTCAGTGCAGAAAAACGTGCTGTGATCATGATCAAGCGCCAGTATGCGCAGCATCGTCTGATGTCTCGGGCGCTCGTTCGCGAGTGCGTTCCCTGAGACGCACACGAGACTAGGCATCTTCGGTGAGTCGATTGCTGAGGAGGCGTTGCTTGTGGTGCCTTTGGCCGCCCCAAGGAAGCGACGTGAAGACTGGGCAGGTGGGATCGCAGAGTTGAGGCGTTTGGGTATTGTCTCGGGTTAGGCGAGTTTCCGCTCATGCTCAGCGCTCCTCCCATTGGATTGTAAACAGTCTTGGGTGAGTGCCTGTTTCGACGGCATCTCCCCACCCAACCCCATTTGCCCCAGCCACGCGTTGAACCGTCCAACCTCCCGCTGGAGCAGTCCGATGCCCCTCGTCCGCCGCGTGATTCCATCCGTACTGGCCCTGCTGCTCTGCGCTGTCGCCGGGGTTGCCCAGGCGCAGTCCACCAGGGCCGTCCGGCCGGTTCGTGCGGTCCCGCTACTGCAGGTTGCCGGCGCCGAGCAGCCCATCGCGCTGCGCCAGGCCCGCATCGAAGGCGACATCCAGGCCGGCATCGCCCAGACCCGCATCACCCTGGAATTCCACAACCCGAACCGGCGCGTGCTGGAGGGGGAGCTGCAGTTCCCGCTGGCCGAGGGCCAGCAGATCACCGGGTTTGCCCTGGATATCGGCAGCGAACTGCGCGAGGCGGTGCCGGTGCCCAAGGACCGCGGCCGCCAGGTCTTCGAGGAGATCGCCCGCCGTGGCGTCGACCCCGGCCTGCTGGAGCAGACGGCGGGCAACCAGTTCCGCCTGCGCATCTACCCGTTGCCGGCCGGTGGCAGTCGCCGCGTGCAGCTGGTACTGCGCGAGCCGCTGGCCTTCTCGGGCCAGGGCTGGCGGTGGACGCTGCCGCTGCAGTTCGCCGCCGGTGCTGCCTCCGTTGCGGTGAAGGTGCAGGCGCCAGGGGCGATGGCCGCAGGTACCGCACCGTTCCAGATCACGGCGGGCCAGCTGCAATGGCAGGGCCGCGGCGCGCAGCTGCCGGCACAGCTGCAATGGACGCTGCCGGCCGAACGCAAGCCGCAGGTGCAGGTGGCGCCGTGGCAGGACGGCCACTATCTGCTGGCGCAGCTGCCGGTGCCGGTCAGCGGTACTCCCCGCACGCCGTCGAGCGAAGTCGGCCTGCTGTGGGACGGTTCGGGTTCCTCCGGCCGGCGCGACCGCGCGCGTGAGTTCGCGCTGCTGGATCGCTACTTCGCCGCGATGGGCAATGGCACGGTCGCGCTGACCGTGCTGCGCGACCGTGCCGAGCCGGTGCGCCGCTTCCGTATCCGCGCAGGCAACTGGAGCGAGCTGCGCGCGGCTTTGCAGGCGGTGCGCCCGGACGGTGCCAGTGCGCTGGCCCAGTGGCAGCCGCAGCCGAACGTGAAGGAGTACCTGCTGGTCAGCGACGGCCTGCTGACCTACGGGCCGGAGCAGCTGCCAGCGATGGCGCCGGATCAGCGCCTGTTCGCGGTCAGCAGTGCCGGCGCACGTACCGATGCAGTGCGCTTGCGTGGCTGGAGCGAAGCGCATGGCGGCCGCTTCGTCGCGCTCGGCAAGGATGTCGACGCCGCTGCGCGTGAGCTGCTGTCCTTGCCGCTGGACGTGCAGATCGATGCGGGGCGTGGCGTGCAGGAGGTGGTGATTGATCGTCGCAGCGAAGCCGAAGGCTGGCTGTGGCTGCATGCCCGGCTGGCGGCTGACGGTGTGCCGATGCGGGTCCGTGTCGGTGCCGGTGATTGGCAGGCATTGCCAGCAACGCAGAAAGGCGATGACGGTGAATTGCTTGCGGGGCTGTGGGCACAGGCACGCCTGCAACAGCTGGCCGCCGATCGTCGCGGCAATCGCGAGGAAATGCAGCGCCTGTCGCAGCAGTTCGGCCTGGTCGGGCCGGATTCCTCGCTGATCGTGCTGGAAACGCTGGAGGACTACCTGCGCTATGCGATCCGTCCGTCCGGAAAGCTGCGCGCCGAGTATGACGCCCGCTTCGCGCGGCAGGTGAGCGACCGTGCCGCTGCCGATCGCGAGCGTCTGGACGAGGTGGCTGCACGTTGGAAGGAGCGCCAGCAATGGTGGAGCCGCAGCTGGCCGAAGGATGCGCCGCCGCAGTTGAAGGGCAGGGCACTGGAAGTGGCGTCCGCGGATTACGCGATGGAATCGGCGCCGGTGGCGATGTTGGCTGCGCCTGCACCGGCGGCCCCGCCTGCACCGATGGCGGCCGCGGCCGAGCAGCGCAGAGAGGCCGGCAGCGCGCGCGCGCGGCGCTCCGTGTCCGCGGCGAACCAGGCGCTCGACGCGGTGGTGGTCACCGGTTCGGCCATCGATCAAGCGGGGCCCGCCAACGAGGGCGAGCTCGGCATCCAGCTGGCCGCATGGCAGCCGGATTCAGCCATTGCCCGCCGCCTGCGCCAGGGGCCGGCGTCGCAGCTGTACAACCGCTACCTGGCCGAGCGCGAGGCACATGCCGACAGCAGCGCGTTCTTCCTCGATGTGGCCGATCTGCTGCTGGAACAGGGCCAGCGCGAGCTGGCGCTGCGCGTGCTGTCGAACCTGGCAGAGATGGACCTGGACAACCGCCACCTGCTGCGCGTGCTCGGTTACCGCCTGATGCAGGCCGATGCGGCCGCGCTGGCGGTGCCGGTGTTCGAACAGGTGCTGGCGATGGGCCAGGAAGAACCGCAGAGTTTCCGTGACCTCGGCCTGGCGCTGGCCGCCGCCGGCAAGCCGCAGCAGGCGCTGGCGCCGCTGTATCAGGTGGTGGTGCGGCCGTGGGACAACCGCTTCGATGGTATTGCGCTGATCGCGCTGGATGAATTGACCAACCTGGTATCACGCAGCCGCCCGGTGCTGGACACCACGGGCATCGACCCGCGCCTGCTGCAGGCGATGCCGCTGGACCTGCGCGTGGTGCTGTCCTGGGATGCCGACAACAGCGACATGGACCTGTGGGTGACCGACCCGAACGGTGAGCGTGCCTACTACGGCAACCGCCTGACCTATCAGGGCGGACAGATGTCGCAGGACTTCACCGGCGGCTATGGCCCGGAGCAGTTCTCGCTGCGCAACGCCAGGCCCGGCAGGTACAAGGTGGAGGCGAACTACTTCGGCAGCCGCCAGCAGCTGGTGACCGGTGCGACCACCCTGATGCTGCGCCTGACCACCCACTGGGGCACGCCGAAGCAGAAGGACCAGAGGGTCACGATGCGGCTGAAGGACCGCGCCGAGACCGTGCTGGTGGGTGAGTTCACGGTGGAATGAGTCACCCAGGGTCGATGCGGAGCCGAGCAGGGGCTCGGCTCTATGAGGCCGCCGTCGCGGCGTGTACGGTCGGCAATGATCGTGGCTCGGCACGCAGCCCGAACAGCGGCCGCAGCCAGCGCACGCGGCGGATCAGCAGCTCGTGGATCAGCAGGCAGCCGCCCACGGTACCGCCGAGCAGCAGCGCCGGCTCGGTCCACGCGCCAAGCTGCAGCGGCTTGAGCCAGAACAACAGCGCGATGATCAGGCTCTGGTGCAGCATGTACCAGGGATAGATCGCCTCGGTGCAGTACGGCAGCCAACGGAACGGGCGGTCGAGGAAGACCTTGCCCCAGCCGAGGATGGCCAGCAGCGCGGTCCAGACGTACAGCGACTGGCTGGTCCGGACCTGCAGGTCCCAGAAAGGAGCGGGCCACTGCCGCAGCGGCGAGTCGGCCGGCAGCACCTGGCCGAGGATGCGCAGGCCCATGTAACAGCCGACTGCGGCAAGCGCCAGCCACAGCATGGTGCGGCGCAGGGCGACCACTCGATCCCAGAACACGGGCTCGCGGCCAAACAGGTAGCCGGCGAGGAACACCGTCGCGTACTTCGCGTGCTGGTACCAGTCGCCGAGCAGGGCATTGGTGGACGGGTAGATCGGCTCCAGCCAGACCACCCAGGCCAGCAGCAGCACGAACGGAATGCCGATCAGCAGCGTGGGCGATGCGGCAACACGGGCCACGGTCCTGCGCACCCCAGGCCTGCCCAGCACCGGCATCAGCAGGGCCAGCGCCAGCGTGTAGTTCCACAGGTAGGCCAGGTACCACAGGTGGTTCCAGGTGATGCCGTACTGCCAGCCGGCAAAACTGTCTTCCGGCCACGGCCGCACCTGCCAGTAGCGCAGCAGGAAGGCGCCGAAGCCCGGTGCGACATGGCCGTTGGCCACCCCTTCGCAGTAGGGTTGGATCGGCACGATGATGAACATGCCGAACAGCAGCGGAAGCAGCAGCCGCCACGTGCGCAGGCCTGCAAAGCGCAGCACCCTGCCTTCCGGCCGCATCAACGCGATGGCGATGCCCGAGATCAGGAACAGCAGCGACATCCGCCAGCGGTTGACGAACACCATCGGCCACTGCAGCCATTCGGCGGTATGTACGCTCTTGAGGTGGAAGCCCCAGTCGTCCACGTAGGCCATGCCGGTGTGGTACAGGATCAACAGGGCGAAGGCGAACACCCGCAGGGCGTCGATGTCGTGGCGTCGGTTCATGGGCAGGCCGGGCAGGGAGGTCAGGCCACGGTGAGCGCCGCCACGCGCCGTGACCATGGCGCTGGGCCCGCCGGTACCGCCCAGGTGACCAATGGCGGGCGGCGGGGGACCAGTGGAGCCGCTACCCTCGGCCCCTTGAGGCACGCTGGAGCACCGCAACGAGATGGATGCAGCAATGGCACAGGGGCGCCCGCCGCGCTGGCGTACGTCAACCCGCATTCTGGTATGGACCGCGATCCTGTCTGTTTCAGCGGTGAGCAATGCGCTGGTGGAAGTGATGGACGCAGGGCGCCGGGGCGCGGATCTGGGCCTGTGGGAGCCACTGATCTGGGAGTTCAGCAGCCTGAGCCTGATCCTGGCGACCCTGCCGCTGCTGTGGTGGGGGTGCGAGCGCTGGCCCCTGCATGCCGATACCTGGCGCCGGCGGTTACCGTTGTACCTGCTGGCCAGCGTGGGCTGGTCGCTGCTTCACGTAGTGGGAATGATGCTGGTCCGGCACCTGGCCTACGCGGCAGTGGGCTATCGCTACCAGGACGATGCCGGCTGGCTGGAGCGCTTTGCCTACGAATACCTGAAGGATGTGCGTACGTTTGCGCTGTTCGTGGCGCTGGAGCACCTGGCCAGCTGGCTTGGGCGGCGGCGCCAGGGCGAGGCGAGCCTGCTGGCCGAGCCTGACGTTGGCGTCCCGGTGGAGCCGGTCGAGCGTCCGCAGCACTTCCTGGTACGCAAGCTGGGCAAGGAGTTCCTGGTGGCCACCGAAGACGTGGAATATGCCCAGGCGGCAGGCAACTACGTGAACCTCCACGTGCGTGGCCATGATTACCCGCTGCGGATCACCATGGCCGTGCTGGAGCAGCGGCTGGACCCGGGCGTGTTTCTACGCCCGCATCGCAGCTGGATGATCAATCGCGGCCAGTTGCGCTCGATCGAGCCACTGGAGGGCGGCGAGGCGCTGCTCCACATGGCCGATGGCGTCAAGGTGCCGTGCAGTAGACGACAGCTGCCCCAACTCCGGCTCGCCCTGGCGGGTGGGTGAGCGGGCGGGCCGTGCGGCCCGCCCGCGGTCAACTTACTTCTTGTCCTTCTTGATCATCGCGTCGATGCGCGCAGCGCGGGCTTCCGAGCCCGGGTGCGAGGACATCAGGCCGCCTTCGCTGGACAGCTTGCGGAACATGCTGGCCAGGGCCGCCGGGTCGTAGCTGTGGCGCTTCATGAACTGGTAGCCGTACTCGTCCGCCGCGCTCTCTTCCTTCTGCGAGAACTGCGCGTTGACGAAGCCTTCGGCCAGTTCGCCCAGCTGGCCCTGGCTGAGCTGGGTCAGGTTGCCATTGCCCGAGGCGGCCAGGCCCTCGCGGCCAGCCGAGGCGAGCAGGGCCGTGCGCATCTTGGTCTTGCTGTGCCCCAGCTTCACGTGGCCGATTTCGTGGCCGATCACGCCACGCACTTCGTCGTCGCTGGCCATGTCCATCAGGCCGGTGTAGACGCGCACGCAGCCGTTGGCCATCGCCCAGGCGTTGACGTCGGCGGTGCGGTAGACCTTGAAGTTCAGGTTCAGGCCGTCCTCGTTGGCCAGGCCCTGGGTGATCTTGGCCAGGCGCTGGGCATAGGGATCATTGCCGGCAACCACCTGGTTGTCCTTGTCCATGTAGGTGCAGGCCTGGTCGGCGGCGGCCGAGACCTCGGCGTCGGACAGGGTCAGCGCCTTGCCGGCCTTCATGCCGGTGCTGGTCAGGCCCTTCAGGTCGATGGCCGAGGCATTGGCGGCCAGCAGGCAGGCGGCCAGGCAGAGGGTGGAACGCATGATCGTCATTGAATTGATGCTCCTTGGATGGGAATGGACCGCGCGTCCCCCTGTTCCCGCGGCGGTCGGGAAGTCTACCGGCATCGTGCAGGCCCGTGTCCAGGCGCGCGACCGCCGGGTTCGGGCCGCCTCGCCGCGGGCCGGGTGGCTGCGGTATCATTCGCAGTCATCTTTTGAATGCATGACCGCCGACATGATCGAACTGAATCCTGTCCGCCAGCGCATCACCGATCTGACCGATCGCGTGCTGTCGCTTCGGGGGTATCTTTGACTACGACGCCAAGAAAGAGCGTCTTGAAGAAGTAACGCGGGAGCTGGAAAGCCCCGACGTCTGGAACAACGCCGAGTACGCCCAGAACCTGGGCCGCGAGCGTTCCAGCCTGGAAAAGACCGTGGGCGGCATCGCCTCGGTACTGGACGGCCTGGCCGACGCGACCGAACTGCTGGAGCTGGCCGAGTCCGAACAGGACGAGGACACCGCGCTGGCCGTGGTCGCCGACCTGGACAAACACCAGGCGCACGTCGAGAAGCTGGAATTCCAGCGCATGTTCTCCGGCGAGATGGACAATGCGGCGGCATTCGTCGACATCCAGGCTGGTGCCGGTGGTACCGAAGCCCAGGACTGGGCCGAGATCCTGCTGCGCATGTACCTGCGCTGGTGCGAATCGCGCGGCTGGAAGACCGAGCTGATGGAAGTCTCCGGCGGTGACGTTGCCGGTATCAAGTCGGCCACGCTGCGCGTGGAAGGCGACTATGCCTATGGCTGGCTGAAGACCGAGACCGGCGTGCACCGCCTGGTGCGCAAGTCGCCGTTCGACTCGGACAACCGCCGCCACACCAGCTTCACCTCGGTGTTCGTGTCGCCGGAAATCGATGACAACATCGACATCACCATCAATCCGGCCGACCTGCGTACCGATGTGTACCGTTCGTCCGGTGCCGGTGGCCAGCACGTCAACAAGACCGAGTCGGCGGTGCGTATCACCCACATCCCGACCAACATCGTCGTGGCCTGCCAGACCGGCCGCAGCCAGCACCAGAACCGCGACAACGCGATGAAGATGCTGGCCGCCAAGCTGTACGAGCTGGAAATCCAGAAGCGCAACGCCGAGAAGGATGCGGTGGAAGCCACCAAGTCCGACATCGGCTGGGGCAGCCAGATCCGCAACTACGTGCTTGACCAGAGCCGTATCAAGGACCTGCGTACCGGCATCGAGCGTTCGGACACGCAGAAGGTGCTCGACGGTGACCTGGACGAATTCGTCGAGGCCAGCCTGAAGGCCGGCCTGGCCGTGGGTTCCAAGCGCGTCGATGCCTGATCCACGCGCCTGCGCGGATATCATCGCCTTCCGCAATGGAGGGCGATGATGCGCAGCGAAAGTGAACGCAAGGAACTGGGCGGCTTCCTCAAGGCCTGTCGCGCCCGTGTCGACCCCACCACGCTCGGCCTGCCGGCCGGGCGCCGGCGTACCCCGGGCCTGAAGCGCGAGGAAGTGGCGCTGGCGATCGGGGTCAGCGTCAGCTGGTACACCTGGATCGAGCAGGGCCGCGAAGTGCGCGCCTCGCCCGAGGTGCTGGAGCGCCTGGCGCAGGTGCTGCGCATGAGCGACGACGAGCGCGCCTATGCCTTTGCGCTGTCCGGTTACGGCGTGCCATTGGAATCGCCGGACGAGAGCGTGACCGACGGCCTGCGCCAGCTGGTGGAGGCGATGCAGCCGATCCCGGCCTACGTGCGCAACACCCGTTTCGACATCCTGGCCTGGAACCCGGCCATCGCCGAACTGTTCGTGGATTACAGCCAGCTGGCGCCGCACGAGCGCAACACGCTGCGGCTGATGTTCCTGTACCCGCCGTACCGCACGCTGATCCTCAACTGGGAAGAAATGACCCGCGGCCTGCTGGCAGGCTTCCGTGCGGCGATGGCGCAGGCGCCGGACAAGGCGCCGTTCCTGGCGCTGGTCGAGGATATCGCGTCGCACAGTGAAGAGTTTCGCCAGTGGTGGCCGGAGCACGACGTGCGCCGGTTCGACGAGGGTGCGAAGAAGCTGAACCATCCCACGCGCGGGTTGCTGGACCTGCAGTACGTGGCGCTGGTGCCGGAGAGCCGGCACGACCTTTCGCTGGTGACCTACCTGCCGCGGAAGTAGGGGTGTTCGGCAGGGCTTGCAGCCCTGCACCTGCAGAGGCCGAAGCAACTGCAACAGCAACAGCAACAGCAACAGCAGGCTATCCGTGGGGTGGCGGGGCGGTGTCGGAGTGCGGGGACGCCGCAAGTACGTCCGTGTAGGCTTGACAGCCGCTTGCTCGTGTGCGCGTTCCTGCGC
>NZ_JAOEDV010000063.1:0-26529 GCF_029837545.1 Stenotrophomonas sp. GD04024
GCAGCCCGTCCTCGTCGAGGATCTCCACCACGTTCAGGTGGGGCAGGGCGATCAGGCCCTGCTGGCGCAGCTTGGTGAAGGTGCGGCTGACCGTTTCCATGGTCAGGCCGAGATGGTCGGCGATGTCGCCGCGGCCCATCGGCAGCGATACGCGCAGGCCGTCACCGCCGAGGCGGGCCTCGCGCGCGGCCAGGCGCAGCAGGAAGTCGGCCAGCTTCTCGGCCGGCTGCAGGCGCGCCAGTGCCAATGCGGCGTCCTGCGCGGCATCCAGTTCCTGGCAGGCGCGCTGCAGCAGCTTGCGCTCCAGGTGCGGGAAACGGCTGCGCAACACCTTCATCTGCGGCAGTGCGACGCGGCACACGCGGCTGTCGGCGATGGCCTCGATGTCGTAGCGGTGATGATCGCTGCTGCTGAGGCCGAGGTAGTCCCCGGGCAGCACGAAACCGTTGATCTGGCGGCGGCCGTCGGCCAGGGTGCGCACCAGGCGCAGCGCCCCGGCGGTCAATGTATAGACATGGTCACGCTCTTCGCCGGTGCGGGCCAGCGTGCTGCCCATGCTGACCTGCTGTGAAACAGTGACCTGCTCCAACGCCTGCACTTCGTCGGGCGACAGCGCCGAGCACACCGCCAGGTGGCGAACCGAGCAGTGCAGGCAGTCCAGCGTGGGGCAGGACGGCGAGGCGGGATCGTTGTTGGCGGGCGGAGCGCCGGAAGGCCGTGACATGTTGCGGGGGCGTATCGCGGTCGGGGAGGGCCTTATGATACTTCAAGCGGCCGTTCGACCCTGCCCGAGGCGGGGGCGCTAGAATGTCGCCCCCTCCCACGTCCCGTTCCAGCAGGAGTTCCGCCCGTGATCAAGCCCCGTACCCCGCCCGGCACCCTTGAACTGCTGCCGCGCGAGCAGATTGCGTTCCAGCGCATGCTGGACGTGATCCGCCGCAACTACGAGCGCTTCGGGTTCCTGCCGGTGGAGACGCCGGTGTTCGAGCTGTCCGACGTGCTGCTGACCAAGTCCGGTGGCGAGACCGAGCGCCAGGTGTACTTCGTGCAGTCCACCGGTGCGCTGGCCAATGCCGCCGAATCGGGCGACCGCTCGCTGCCGGAAATGGCGCTGCGCTTCGACCTCACCGTGCCGCTGGCGCGCTATGTGGCCGAGCACGAGCATGAACTGACCTTCCCGTTCCGCCGCTACCAGATGCAGCGCGTCTACCGCGGCGAGCGCGCCCAGCGCGGCCGCTTCCGCGAGTTCTACCAGTGCGACATCGATGTGATCGGCAAGGACAGCCTGAGCGTGCGTTACGACGCCGAAGTGCTGGCGGTCATCCATGCGGTGTTCTCGGAACTGCGGATTGGTGATTTCAGCATCCAGCTGAACAACCGCAAGCTGATGCGCGGTTTCTTCGAGAGCCTGGGCGTGGCCGAGGGCGAACGCCAGCTGGCCGTGCTGCGCGAAGTGGACAAGCTGGACAAGCGTGGCGCCGACTACGTGCGCGAGACGCTGGTGGGCGAGGACTTCGGCATTCCGGCCGAGCAGGTCGAGAAGATCCTGGCCTTCGTCGCCGTGCGTTCGCAGGGCCATGCCGATGCGCTCGCGCAGCTGGCCGCGCTGGAGGCCGGTGCGGCTTCGTCGGAAACCCTGCGTACCGGCGTGGCCGAGCTGCGCGAAGTGCTGCAGCTGGTGCAGGCGCTGGGCGTGCCGGAATCCGCGTACTGCCTGAATTTCTCCATCGCCCGCGGCCTGGATTACTACACCGGCACCGTCTACGAGACCACGCTGACCGACCACCCGCAGATCGGCTCGATCTGCTCGGGCGGCCGTTACGAAGACCTGGCCAGCCACTACAGCAAGTCCAAGCTACCGGGCGTGGGCATCTCCATCGGCCTGTCGCGCCTGTTCTGGCAGCTGCGCGAGGCTGGCCTGATCGATGGCATCGAAGGCAGCAGCGTGCAGGCACTGGTCGCGCTGATGGACGAGCAGGGCATGCCGCAGTCGCTGGATATCGCCCGCCGCCTGCGTGCCGGTGGCATCAACACCGAGGTGCAGATGGAGCCGAAGAAGATCGGCAAGCAGTTCCAGTACGCGGCCAAGGCCGGCATCCGCTTCGTGGTGCTGGCGGGCGAGGACGAGCTGGCCCGCGGCGTGGTGGCGGTGAAGGACCTGCTGCGCGAGCAGCAGTTCGAAGTATCGCGCGACGAGCTGGCCAGCACGCTGCAGGTGGAGCTGGAGCAGTCCAAGGCGATGGCATGAAGCGAGCCGCCGCAGGAGCGTTGAGCGTGCTCCTGCTGGCGGGTTGCCAGAGTGATCCGGCGCTGCACAGCGCCCGGATCGAGAAGGCGCAGTACCGGTTGCAGGTCGATCGTTGCCATGTGATCGATCGCGCGCAGCTGGAGGAGGACCTGCGGGCCCTGGCCTCGCGGAAGTGCCCGACGGGCGCAGGTGAGCTGGAGAACACCCAGTCCGTGCCAAGCCGGCAGGGCAGCCTGTTCGGGGAGTGCCTGCGGCGTGGCGCGCTGCAGGCGGAGGTCCGCTGCCAGCCTTGATTCGAGCCAGGTTATTGATCTGAAAGAAGAACGCCCGCCCTTTGGTGGGCGTTCTGCGTTTCAGGGCGAACAGCAGTCGAGCATGGCTCGATTCTACAAAAGCCGTTCTCGATCACTTTCCCAGCGAGATCCAGCAGATCGCGGCCACTGTCGAAGGCGGGGTGGGTCCGGTTGAGGGGGCGTGAGCCGCATGGATGCGGCGACCGAGCTTACACGGACGTACTTGCAGCGCCCCCCTCAAGCGGATCCATCCCGCCAACTCTCGGGAAGCCGCCTTTTCTGTTGCTCTGGCTCTTGCCTCTGCGGGTGCAGGGCGGCAGCCCTGCCATGCCCCCCAAGCCACGATTTGACGCACTGCGCAAGAATGCGTTAATGTACTAGCGCGCTATTACATTGATGCATGGAAACGACCCCGTGAAAGCCCGCCCCGAGATTGCCGCCAAAGACCCGAAGGCCGACCTGCAGGCCCTGGCCCAGGCCTTTGCCGCGCTGCGCGAGCCGGAACAGGTCGAGGCCTTCCTGCGTGACCTGTGTACCCCGGCCGAGCTGGAAGCCATGGCCGATCGATGGAAAGTGGTGCCGTTGCTGCAGCAGGGCGTGCCATACCGCGAGATCCACGAGCGCACCGGCGTCAGCGTGACCACCACCGGGCGGGTGGCGCGCACGCTCGAACATGGCCATCGAGGCTATGCCGCCGCCATCGACCGCCTTGCTTCGCGCTGATCCGCGCCCCGTTCCGACCTTCGAGACCTCCCCCATGAGTGCAACCCAGGCAGCGCCGGCACGAGACCGGTTGCGTATCGCCATCCAGAAGAGTGGCCGGCTGGCCGAACCCGCCCGCAACCTGCTCAGCGCCTGCGGCCTGAGCTGGCGCGAGAGCCGTGACAAGCTGTTCTGCTACGGCGAATCGCTGCCGGTGGACCTGCTGCTGGTGCGCGACGACGACATCCCCGGCCTGATCGCCGACGGCGTCTGCGACCTCGGCATCGTCGGTCGCAACGAGCTGGACGAACAGGCCGCGGCACGCCGCCAGATCGGCCTGCCCGACGCCTACCAGGCGCTGCGTGGGCTGGGCTTTGGCCAGTGCCGGCTGATGCTGGCGGTGCCCGAGGAATGGCAGTGGCAGGGCCCGGCGCAGCTGGCCGGTACCCGCATCGCCACCAGCTATCCGGCCATCCTCACGCAGTGGCTGGCCCAGCAGGGCGTGGACGCACAGGTGGTCGAGCTGTCCGGTTCGGTGGAAATCGCTCCGCGCCTGGGCACCGCCGACCTGATCTGCGATCTGGTGTCCAGCGGCGCCACGCTGCGCGCCAACCAGTTGACCCCGGTGCACAACCTGCTCGACAGCGAAGCGGTGCTGGCCGGTGCAGTGCGCGAGCCGGACGATGCGCGCGCCTCGCTGCGCGCGATGCTGCTGCGCCGCCTCGATGGCGTGGTGCAGCGCCAGGACCGCAAGCTGCTGATGTTCCGCGCCAGCGAGGATCGCGTCGATGCGCTGGCACAGCTGCTGGCTGATGCCGAACCATTGGTGCGGCTGCCGGCCGATGGCGGCGCGCTGCGCCTGCAGACCATGTGCCCCGGCCCGTTGAGCTGGCAGCGCATGGAAGAACTCGAGCGCGCCGGTGCGCAGGGCCTGATGGTACTGAGCGTGGAGCGGTCGCTGGCATGAACCGTCTGATCTGGTCCCGACTTGATGAGCCCGCCCGCAGCGCGGCATTGACCCGCCCGGTGCAGACCGTGGCGCAGCAGACCCGCGATGCCGTGGCCGCGCTGATCGCGCAGGTGCGTGCACTGGGCGACGACGCGCTGCGTGCGATCACCGCGCGCTTCGACGGTGTCGAGCTGGCCTCGTTTGAAGTTTCCGAAGCCGAATTCGCCGCTGCTGAAGCCGCCGTGCCCGCCGAACTGCGCCAGGCGATGGTGGACGCCGCCGAGCGCATCGCGCGCTTCCACGCCGCCGGCATGGGTAAAGGCTATGCAGTTGAAACCGCGCCGGGCGTGGTCTGTGAACGCATGCTGCGGCCGATCGGCCGCGTCGGCCTGTATGTGCCGGCGGGCAGCGCGCCGCTGCCGTCCACGGCACTGATGCTGGGCGTGCCGGCACAGCTGGCCGGGTGCCCGCAGGTGGTGCTGTGCACGCCGCCGCGTGCCGATGGCAGCGCCGATCCGGCGGTGCTGGTAGCCGCCCGCCTGACCGGCGTGCAGCGCGTGTTCAAGCTCGGCGGCGCGCAGGCGATCGCCGCGATGGCCTATGGCACCGCCACCATCCCGGCCTGCGACAAGCTGTTCGGGCCGGGTAACAGCTTCGTCACCGAAGCCAAGCAGCAGGTCGCGCAGGGCGGCGCCGCCGCCATCGACATGCCGGCGGGCCCGTCGGAAGTGCTGGTGATTGCCGATGCCGGCGCCACCCCAGCGTTCGTCGCTGCCGATCTGTTGTCGCAGGCCGAGCACGGCCCGGATTCGCAGGTGCTGCTGCTGACCGACGACGCGGCGATGCTGGCCGCGGTTGAGGCGGAAGTAGAGCGCCAGGTGGCATTGCTGCCGCGGCAGCAGATCGCGCGCCAGGCATTGTCGGCGTCGCGGCTGATCCAGGTCGAGACGTTGGACGAGGCCTTTGCGATCAGCAACCGCTATGCGCCCGAGCACCTGATCCTGGCCCTGCGCGAACCGCGCGACTGGCTGGGCCAGGTGCAGGCCGCCGGCTCGGTGTTCCTCGGCGACTACACCCCGGAAGCACTGGGCGACTACTGCAGTGGTACCAACCACGTGCTGCCTACCGCCGGTGCCGCGCGTGCCTACAGTGGTGTCAGCGTGGCCAGCTTCCAGAACCTGATCAGCGTGCAGAGTGCCAGCGCCGACGGCCTGGCAGCGATTGGTGGCTGCGCGCGCATCATCGCCCGTGCCGAAGGCCTGGATGCGCATGAGCGTGCGGTGGCGCTGCGCATGGAGGTGGCGGCATGAGCGCCATTGACGATGTGCTGGCGCTGGTGCGCCCGGATCTGCAGGCCTTCGCCGGCTACAGCTCGGCGCGCAGCGCGGCGGTGCAGGGTGAGGTCTGGTTGAACGCCAACGAATCGGCCTGGGCCAATCCGGCCGATGCCGCAGGCAGCAGCCGGCGCTATCCGGAACCGCAGCCGTTGGCGCTGCGTGAGGGCCTGGCAGCGCTGTACGGCGTGACGCCGCAGCAGCTGCTGGTCGGCCGTGGCAGTGACGAAGCCATCGATCTGCTGGTGCGCGCCCTGTGCGTGCCGGGTCGCGACGGCGTGCTGGTGACCTCGCCGGTGTTCGGCATGTATGCCGTCTGCGCGCGACTGCAGGGTGCGCCGTTGATTGATGTGCCGCTGGTCGATGGCGAGGATGGCCTGCGCGCCGATCTCGATGCGGTCATCCGCACGGCACGGGAGCAGCGCGTCAAGCTGGTATTTCTGTGCGCACCGTCGAACCCCGCTGGCAGTGACATCGCCCTGGACGAGGTCGAGCGTGTGGCGGTTGCATTGCGCGGGCAAGCGCTGGTGGTCGTGGACGAGGCCTACGTCGAGTACGCGCAGCGTGCATCTGCGACTACGCTGTTGGCCGCGCATGCCAACCTGGCGGTGCTGCGCACGTTGTCCAAGGCGCATGCACTGGCTGCGGCGCGCGTCGGAGCCCTCATTGCCGCACCGGATCTGATCGCCGTGCTGCGCCGTTGCCAGGCGCCGTACCCGGTGCCGACCCCATGTGCGGAACTGGCCGTGCAGGCCCTTCAACCGGCTGCCCTGGCGCGTACGGCCGAGCGTGTGGCCATGGTCATCGCCGAGCGCGAGCGCCTGTCTGCCGCCTTGCCGGGCCTGCCCGGCGTTCGCCGCGTGTACCGCTCGTCCGGCAACTACCTGCTGGTCCGCTTTGCCGACGCGCAGGCCACATTCGACACGTTGCTGGATGCCGGGGTGGTGGTGCGTGACCAGCGCGCCGCGCCGCAGCTGGGCGACGCGCTGCGCATCAGCATCGGCAGCCCCGAAGAGAATGACCGCGTGCTTGCGGCCCTGTCGGCGCGGAGGGCCGCCGCATGACCCCGATCCTGTTCATCGACCGCGACGGCACCCTCATCGAGGAGCCGGCCGACTTCCAGATCGACGCCTACGAGAAGCTGCGCTTCGTGCCGCAGGTGATTCCGGCGCTGCTGAAGCTGCGCGACGCCGGCTACCAGTTCGTGATCGTCACCAACCAGGATGGCCTGGGCAGCGAGAGCTATCCGCGTGCCAGCTTCGAGGGTCCCAACGACCTGATGCTGCAGATCTTCGAAAGCCAGGGCATCACCTTCCGTGACGTCCTGATCGACTGCAGCTGGCCGCAGGACAATGCGCCGACCCGCAAGCCGGGCATCGGCCTGATGACGGCTTACCTGCAGGACCGCAGCATCGATTGGGCGCGTTCGGGCATGGTCGGCGATCGCATCACCGACCTGCAGTTTGCCGACAACCTCAACGTCCGTGGCTTCCAGCTGCGCACCGAACAATTTGGTGGTGAGTGGGACTGGCCGGGCATCGCCCACGCCCTGGCCGACGCACCGCGTACCGCAGTGGTCCAGCGCAATACGAAAGAAACGAGGATCCGCGTTGAGCTGGACCTGGATCGAGTCGGCGATGCGCGCATCTCCACGGGCCTGCCGTTCTTCGACCACATGCTCGAACAGATCGGAAAGCACGGTGGCTTCGCGCTGGACATCCAGGCCGAGGGCGACCTGCACATCGACGAGCACCACACCATCGAAGACACGGGTCTTGCCCTGGGGCAGGCGCTGCGCGAAGCACTGGGCGACAAACGCGGCATTGGCCGCTACGGCTTCACTCTGCCGATGGATGAAACGCTGGCCAGCGCCGCGCTGGATTTCAGCGGACGCCCGTACTTCGTGTTCGAGGGCGAGTTCAAGCGCGAGCGGGTGGGCGACATGCCAACCGAGCTGGTACCGCATTTCTTCCGCTCGCTGTGCGATGCCAGTGGCCTGAACCTCAACCTGCAGGTGCGCGGCGACAACGATCACCACAAAGTGGAGGCCTGCTTCAAGGCCCTGGCGCGCGCGTTGCGCCCGGCACTGGCCCGCCAGGGTACGGCGTTGCCGAGCACCAAGGGGGCGTTGTGAGCGACGTCGCGCTGATCGATGCCGGCGGCGCCAACCTGGGCTCGGTGCGCTATGCGCTCGAGCGCCTGGGGGCGACGGTACGGCTGGTGCGTGATGCGGACGGCCTGGTCGGCGCGCAGCGGGTGATTCTGCCGGGCGTGGGTGCCGCAGGCCCGGGCATGCAGCGCCTGCATGCGCAGGGGCTGGTGGAGCCGTTGCAGCGACTGGAGGTGCCGCTGATGGGCATCTGCCTGGGCATGCAGCTGCTGTTCGAGCGTTCCGAGGAAGCCGGCGTGGAGACACTCGGGCTGATTCCCGGGGTAGTGCGCAAGCTGGTGCCAGCGTGTGGCATCCGCGTGCCGCACATGGGCTGGAACCGCCTGCTGCCGCTGCGCGAATCGCTGCTGCTGCAGGGCGTGCCGGAGCGCGCCAGCGCCTACTTCGTGCACAGCTATGCCGCGCCACTCAATACCCACACCGTCGCCGCCTGCGACCACGGTGGCCTGTTCACTGCGGTGGTGGAGCAGGGGCGCTATTACGGCGCGCAGTTCCACCCCGAGCGCTCGGGCGAAACCGGTTCGCGGATGCTGCGCAACTTCCTTGAGGGCACCGCTGCATGAGCTTCATCGTTTACCCCGCGCTGGATATCCGTGATGGCCGCGTGGTGCGGCTGCGCCAGGGCGACTACGCGCAGGAAACCTCGTATGGCGATGATCCATTGCCGCGCGCGCAGGCCTTCGCCGCGCAGGGCGCGCAGTGGATGCACTTGGTTGACCTGGATGCGGCGCGTGCCGGTGGCTACACCCTGGCGCCGCTGTTGGCAGCGATCCGCGCGCAGACGACGCTGCAGGTGCAGACTGGTGGAGGGGTTCGTGGCCGCGACGACGTGGCACGCATTCTCGACGCCGGCGCCGGTCGCGTGGTCGTCGGTTCACTGGCGGTGCGCCGCCCCGATGAGGTGGTCGGATGGCTCGATGAGTTCGGCGCCGAACGCATCACCATTGCGCTGGACGCGCGGCAGGATGCACAGGGCCAGTGGCAGCTGCCGGTGCACGGCTGGACCGAGAACGCGGGGGTGACCCTGGATGACCTGGCCCTGCGCTACGCGCGTGCCGGCATGCGCCACCTGCTGTGCACCGATATCGCCCGCGACGGCATGCTGGCCGGGCCGAACATCGGGCTGTACGCGCACCTCTCGGCGCTATTGCCGGGCGTGGCCGTGCAGGCGTCAGGCGGCATCCGTGACGTAGCCGATGTCGGCGAGGCGCGTGATGCCGGCTGCGGCGGCGCCATCCTCGGCAAGGCCTTGCTGGAGCAGCGCATGAACCTGGCGGAGGCGCTGGCATGTTGAGCCGCCGCATCATTCCCTGCCTGGACGTGCGCGATGGGCGCGTGGTCAAGGGCGTGCGCTTCCGCGACCACGTCGACATGGGCGACATCGCCGAGCTGGCGCAGCGCTACCGCGACCAGGGCGCCGACGAGCTGGTGTTCTATGACATCGGCGCCAGTCCCGAGGCGCGTTCGGTGGACGTGGCCTGGATCGAGCGCATCGCGCGCCTGATCGACATCCCGTTCTGCGTGGCCGGTGGCATCGACAGCGTGGAAACCGCGCGCCGCGTGCTGTTTGCCGGCGCCGACAAGGTGTCGATCAACTCGCCGGCGTTGGGTCGCCCGGAGCTGATCACCGAGTTGGCGGACGAGTTCGGCGTGCAGTGCGTGGTGGTCGGTGTCGACTCGGTGCGCGAGGCCGATGGGCAGTGGCGCGTGCGTCGCTTCAGCGGTGACCCGGGCAAGACCCAGGCGGTGCCGATGCGCACCCTGGACTGGATCGTGGAGGCGCAGCAGCGAGGGGCCGGCGAAATCGTGCTGAACTGCATGGACAGCGATGGCGTGCGCCGTGGCTACGATATCGCCCAGCTGCAGCAGGCACGGGCCCTGTGCCAGGTGCCGCTGATCGCCTCCGGGGGTGCCGGTGCGATGGAGCATTTCGCCGAGGCCTTCGACCAGGCCGACGTCGACGGCGCTTTGGCTGCCAGTGTGTTCCACAGCGGCGCCATCGCCATTCCGGAATTGAAGCGCTACCTGCGCGGACAGCAGATCGAGGTGCGGGATGTCTATTGAAGTAAGGCCGTCAACGGACGCGTTGCAGGCGCTGGACTGGGGCAAGGGCGACGGCCTGCTGCCGGCCGTGGTGCAGGATGCCGATACCCTGCAGGTGCTGATGCTGGGCTACGTGAGCGCCGAATCGCTGGCGGCCACGCTGGCGATCGGTCACATGACCTTTTTCAGCCGCAGCAAGCAGCGCTTGTGGACCAAGGGCGAGCAGTCCGGCAACGTGCTGGTGGTGCAGTCGATCCGTGTCGACTGCGACGCCGATACGCTGCTGGTGATGGCACGTCCGGCGGGACCGACCTGCCATACCGGTGCCGAAAGCTGTTTCGACCAGGCGCCGAAGGACTTCCTGGGCGGGCTGGGCCAGCTGGTGGCGATGCGCGAGGCGCAGCGCCCGCCGGGCAGCTACACGACCAGCCTGTTCGAGGGCGGCATCCGCCGTATCGCACAGAAGGTGGGCGAGGAGGGCGTGGAAACCGCGCTGGCGGCGGTGGCGCAGGATGATGAGGCGTTGTTGGGTGAGGCCTCGGATTTGCTGTATCACCTGCTGGTACTGCTGCGCGCGCGCGGGCTGTCGCTGGACGATGCGCGGGCGGTGCTGGAAAAGCGCCATCGTTGAGGTGCGGTAGTGCCGGCCGCTGGCCGGCAACCACACGATACCCGACGATCATGATGTTGCCGGCCAGCGGCCGGCACTACCGGCAATGCGCCACGCGTGCGCGATGTCATCAACGGAAACTACAATAGGGGGTCTTCTTCTTTCCCGGACCGTCCCATGAAACTGCCTGCCGCCTGGCTGTGCTGCCTGTTGCTGACTTCGCCGGCCTGGGCCGCGGATACCGTGGTCAGCGGCAAGGTCTATCTGGAGCGCGACGGCAAGCCGGGCCGGGGCGCGACCGATCCGGGCCTGGCCGGGGTGCAGGTCTCCAACGGCGAGACCATCGTCAAGACCGCCGCCGACGGCAGCTACAGCCTGCCGGTGCGCGATGGCCAGACCGTGTTCGTGATCAAGCCCGATGCCTACGCCTTCCCGAAGGCGGGCGACGGCCTGCCGGCGTTCTGGCGGCACTATCGCCCGAATGGTTCGCCGGCGCTGAAGTACGGCGGCATCGCCGCCACCAGTGACGTCACCCGCAACTGGGATTTCGCCCTGCAGGCGGACCGCCATGACAGCCGCCGTGGCTTCCAGATGCTGGTGTTCACCGATTCGCAGACCGCCAGCCTGAAGGACATCGGCTACTACCAGCAGTCGATCGTGGCGCCGCTGGTCGGCCAGACCAGGGCGCGCATGGGCACCACGCTGGGCGATATCGTCAACGACGACCTGACCCTGTACCCGGTGATCAACAAGGTCACCACGTCGCTGGGCGTGCCGTGGTTCCATGTGCCAGGCAACCACGATCTCGATTTCGATGCGGCCAGCGACGCGCATTCGCTGGACAGCTGGCGCAACATCTATGGTCCGGACACCTATGCGGTGGAAGAGGGCGGCGCCAGTTTCGTGTTCCTCGACGACGTGGTGTACGACCCCAAGGCCAGGCCGAAGTATGTCGGTGGCCTGCGCGAAGACCAGTTCACGTTCCTTGCCAGCTACCTGAAGGGCCTGCACAAGGACCGCCTGCTGGTGCTGGGCATGCACATCCCGCTGTTCGACGCTGCGCCGGGGCGCGAGACGTTCCGTCACGCCGACCGCCAGCGCCTGTTCGACCTGCTCAAGGACTTCCGCAACGTGCTGGTGCTGAGCGGCCACAGCCACACCCAGCAACACGTCTACCACGGCAGGGCCGAGGGCTGGAACGGCGACAAGCCGCTGCACGAATACAACGTCGGTGCCAATTGCGGTGCGTTCTGGTCGGGGGTGAAGAATGCCGCCGGGGTACCGGACAGCACCATGAGCGATGGCACGCCGAAGGGCTACGCGCTGCTCGACGTCGCTGGCAACGGCAGCTATCGCCTGCAGTACCGCGTGGCCGGCAAGCCGGCCAGCGAGCAGATCGGCCTGCATGCACCGAAGGTATTGCGCCAGGGCGCCTACCCGGCGTGGGGCATCTACGCCAACGTCTACATGGGCGAGGATGCCAGCGTGGTCGAGTACCGCGTCGATGGTGGCGCCTGGCAGCCGATGAAACAGGTCAGCCAGCCCGATCCGCGGCTGATGGTGGAGAACGTTGCCGACGACCTGGCCGTCACGCTGCGTGGCTATGACCGCTCGCCGGAGGCCACCGCGTCGCCGCACCTGTGGCGTGGCGCGCTGCCGACCGACCTGGCCGTGGGCAGCCACAAGGTCGAGGTGCGTTCCACCCAGCCCGACGGTGCGGTGTTCACCGCCACCACCAGCTACAGCCTGCAGACTGCCCAGCCCTGACCCGCGGCAGTGCCGCTCCAGCGAAAGGAACCCGCATGGATATCCGTTTCATGGCCGGCACTACGCCGGTCACCCTCAGCCGCCACTGGTTCACCGGCGCGATGCTGCTGCAGAGCGCCACCGAGAAGGTCTGGGTGCAGCATCCGTGGCACCCGGGCACGCATTTCTCGTTCTCGCTGGTACAGTCGTGGCTGCGCCACATCGCCGGCCATGAAGTGCTGGTCGAACGTACCCGGCCGCTGCTGTTCGCCGGTTTCCGCCCGCAGCGCCTGCGTGTGCTGGTGGATGGTGTGCAGGTGGCCGAGCAGGAAGGCATGTAGGCCAACCTGAACCACCGGCGCGCTAGGCAAAGCCGCCCCGATGCCTGAGAATCGGGGCGATTCAATCGATCCAAGCAGGCCCGCGTGACCATCGCAGCAGCGTCCCCGGTTTCCACCGACTCCGCCCGCGGCGGTCTTCCGCGCCGTCTCGTTGTCGCCGATGTCGGCGGCACCTTCGCTCGCCTGGCATTGGCCGAGACGCTGGCCGGGCAGCCGCCGCGCCTGGGCAGCCATCGCACCTATGCCTGCGCCGAGTATCCAAGCCTGGCCGCGATCCTGGCTGATTTCACTTCGGGCCTTGGCCAGCCGGTGAAGACCGCAGTGGTGGCCATTGCCGGCCTGCTCGATGGCGATGTGCTGATCAACTCCAACCTGCCGTGGACGGTGTCGCTGTCGGCCACCCGCGCGCAGTCGGGGCTGCACGAACTGCAGTTGATCAATGATTTCGAAGCCGTGGCGCTGGCCATTCCTTACCTGCAGGCCGATACCCTGGTGCCCTTGAACGGCGACGCCGATCCGGCGCAGGCGTTCCCGGCACTGGTACTGGGCGCCGGCACCGGACTCGGTGCCGCGCTGCGCTTTGCCGATGGCGAACGCCCGGTGCTGGCCAGCGAGATCGGCCATGCCGCGCTCGGCGCGGGCAACGCGCTGGAGCTGCAGGTGCTGGGCAAACTGCTGCAGCGCTGGCCGCACGTGGACAACGAACGCGTGTTGTCCGGCAGTGGCCTGATGAACCTGTATCCGTGCCTGTGCGAACTGCGCGGCGCCACTCCGGTGTGGACCAGCACCGAGGCGCTGATCGGCGCCGCCCGCAGTGGCGAGGATGCGTTGGCGGTGGAGACCCTGCAGGTGTTCTGTGCCTGGTTGGGCAGCCTGGCCGGCGACGCGGCGATCGCCGTCGGCGCGCGCTCGGTGTACCTGGCCGGTGGCATTTCCGCGCATGTGCAGGATTTCCTGGCCGATGGCCGCTTCCGCGCGCGCTTCCTCAACAAGGGCGTGCTGAGCGAGGTGCTGCGCCAGGTGCCGGTATGGCGCGTGGAGCACGGCCAGCTGGGCGTGCTCGGTGCAGCGGTCTGGCACGCCGCACGGCAGCCCACGCACGACTGATCGGCAGGGCCGGCATCGGGCTGGTCGTGCATTTCGTGCATTGCAGACTGGGAGGGGAATATGGTGGATCGCAGGCAGTTCCTGCAGGCCGGTGCGCTGGCCGCAGGCATGGCGGCATTGCCGGGCGTGCAGGCGCGTACGCAGGGTGGGGCCAAGGTGGTTTCCACCTGGGACTTCGGCGTGCCGGCCAACCAGGCCGCATGGAAAGTGCTGGCAGAGGGAGGCAGCGCGCTGGATGCCGTCGAGGCGGGCGCACGCTGGGCCGAGAGCGAACTGTGCAACCCCACCGTCGGCCATTGCGGCAATCCGGATCGCGATGGCGTGCTGAGCCTGGACGCCAGCATCATGGACGGTGATGGCCGCTGCGGTGCGGTGGCCGCGCTGGTCGACATCCTGCATCCGGTGTCGGTGGCGCGCAAAGTGATGGAGAACAGCCCGCACGTGCTGCTGGTGGGCGACGGCGCGCAGCAGTTCGCGATGCAGCAGGGTTTCGAGCGCAGACATCTGCTGACGCCGCAGGCCGAAGCCGCCTGGCGCGAATGGCTGAAGACCGAGAAGTACCAGCCGCAGATCAATGCCGAGCGCCGGGGCATCCCCGGCAACAGCGATAACCACGACACCATCGGCATGCTGGCGCTGGATGCCAAGGGCCACCTGGCCGGTGCCTGCACCACCAGTGGCATGGCCTGGAAGCTGCACGGCCGGGTCGGCGACAGCCCGATCATCGGTGCCGGCCTGTACGTCGACAACGAGGTCGGCGCCGCCACCGCGTCGGGCGTGGGCGAGGAAATGATCCGCAACGCCGCTTCTTTCCTGGTGGTCGAGCTGATGCGGCAGGGGCGCTCGCCGGCGCAGGCCTGCCGCGAGGCGATCGACCGCGTGGTGCGCAAGCGCCCGGAAGCGAGCAGGACGCTGCAGGTGTGCTTCCTGGCGATGAACAAGCAGGGCGAGGTGGGTGCCTATGCACTGCATCGCGGCTTCGTCTACGCGGTGTGCGATGCGCAGCGCCAGGATGACCTGCGCGATTCGCCATCGATCTACACGAGCACTCAGGCATGAGCACGCGACTGAGCCTGGAGATCGCCAGCAACTCGCTGGCTTCGGCGTTGGCCGCCCAGGCCGGCGGCGCAGACCGCATCGAGCTGTTCGACAACCTGGCCGAGGGCGGCACCACGCCGTCGTTCGCCAGCATCGCGATTGCCCGCGAACGCCTGTCGATTCCATTGTTCGTGCTGGTGCGGCCACGCCCGGGCGACTTCCATTACGACGCGCTGGAAACCGAACTGATGCTGCGTGACATCGCGCAGTGCCGCGCGCTGGGCTGCGATGGCGTAGTGATTGGTGCGCTGGACGTGCAGGGTGGCATCGACCTGCCGTTGTGCCGTGAACTGGTGCAGGCCGCCGGGCCGTTGCAGGTGACCTTCCATCGCGCTTTTGATGCAGCCCGCGATCTGCCGGCGGCGCTGGAGCAGGTGATAGGTCTGGGCTGCCAGCGGGTGCTGACCTCGGGTGGCCAGGTCAGCGCCGAGGCCGGTGCCGATGTGCTGGCGGGCCTGGTCACGCAGGCCGCTGGCCGCATCACGGTGATGGCCGGCGCGGGGCTGGCCCCGGGCAACATCGCGGGCGTCGCGCGACGCAGCGGCTGTACCGAACTGCATGCTTCAGCCAAGGGCCTGCGACGCTCGGCCATGCAGTTCCATAATCCGGCGCTGCGCGGCCTGGACCCGGACTGGAGCCAGACCGCCACCGCGACCGTGGCGGCACTACGGCAAGCGCTGGACGGCTGATCGCAAGCCCGGGGTCGGATCTCTTCGCAGCAGGGCTCTGACCCCACCCGGATAGGCACGCGTTGCCGAAAAGTGACGCTTTTGACGCGTGCGGATGGCCAGGCCGTCCGCCAAACAGCGGAATGCAGGGGCATCCGTACTTTGGGATGGACGATCTGGTTGGGAGTGCCGACAGTGGGGCCCAACGCCTGGTGGCAACGATTCTCCTTCTGCATGCCTCGACTGCTCTTGCTGGTTCTGTGTTTGCTGCCCGCCGCCGTAACAGCTGCGGAAGAGGGGCAGTCACCCGTATTGATCTGGAGGGCTGCCGGTCCCGAGGGAAGCCGCATCGACGCTGTCCTGGGCGGGGTGACGCTGACTCCCGCTGCGAAAGGTGCGTTCGTCGACACGCGCGTACATCTGATTGGAAACCAGCGCTTTCGCGCGGTGTACCAGGTATTAGATTCAAACGCCGATAACCCGATGGGCCGTTGTGGCGCGGGGCGCGAGATCCAACTCTTCGTCTACGAACTGATCCCGCCCACGCCTGTCGAGCGGGGCAGGATGCTGATCAGTAGTTGCCTTGAGGCCGTGTCCCTGGCTAGCCAGAACTCGGGAAGTTCCGAAAGTGAGTCCGACTTTTCCTCCGTGGTCTGGCAGAACGACGGGTTCACCATCACGTGGTGGGGTGCAGGGCCCGACGGACAGGCCTCAAGCCGCTATGCACTCCGCAATGGCCGTTTCGTCCCGGCTCAATCGAGTGATAGAAGCCGCTGAGGGCGGACAAAACCGTTCCGCGCGCGTTTGTCGCGATCGTGTCATCGATCTCTGCGCCGTTCTCTCAGCATTGTCTGGCAACTATTTGATTGTCATGGCCAACGGCGGCCGGTAGCGGCAATCCGCGGCCTGTTGCTGCGTCGCCGCATGCCGGATGTGGTTCAGCTGTGCTTTAGTTTGGATCGATCCACAGGGGAGGGTGCCGCATCGGTCCTGG
This sequence comes from Stenotrophomonas sp. GD04024, assembly GCF_029837545.1. Classification (NCBI taxonomy): domain Bacteria; kingdom Pseudomonadati; phylum Pseudomonadota; class Gammaproteobacteria; order Lysobacterales; family Lysobacteraceae; genus Stenotrophomonas; species Stenotrophomonas sp. GD04024. Next base: position 16,304 of record NZ_JAOEDV010000063.1, read on the forward strand.
ACCGATCCAGGCGCCCGGATCAGCCGTAGTGCCGCGCCACCACCCGTCCGTGCGTCCACACCTTCGAAGAGCAACCACCCATGGCTCAGTCCGTCCGCAAGCGCCGTCACCTGCTGTCCCAGGCTCTGGTCCTGGCCCTGTTGCCCCTGGCGGCCAGCGCGCAGGAAAGTTCCAGTTCGTCCACCAAGGATCTCGATGCGGTCACCGTTACCGGCTCGCGCATCAAGCGCGCCAGCGTCGAAGGCCCGGCGCCGGTCAACGTGATCACCGCCGCGCAGATCCAGAAGGAGGGCTTTGTCAGCGTGTACGACGCGCTGAAGACCCTCACCGAAGCAACCGGTACCGTCGAAGCGGCGTCGCAGTGGGGCTCGCATACGCCCAATGCCAGCGGCCTGAACCTGCGCGGGATGGGCCCGAACCGCTCGCTGCTGCTGGTCAACGGCCGTCGCGTCGCCGACTACCCGCTGCCCTATGGCGGTGAAACCAACTTCTCCAACTACGGCAACATTCCGGCTGCGGCGGTCGAGCGCATCGAAGTGCTGACGGGCGGTGCCTCGGCCATCTATGGCTCGGACGCGATCGCCGGCGTGGTCAACGTCATTCTGAAAACCAACTATGACGGCGACGAAGTGCGTGTGCGCGGCGGTACTTCCACTGAAGGCGGCCGTGATACCTGGGATCTGTCCTGGGCAGGTGGCAAGACCGGCGACACCTGGAGCGTGACCTACGCGCTGCAGTACACCAAGCGCGATCCGTTGTTCGGCCGTGATCGCCCGCAGATGGACGATGCCGATGATGCGCCGTACTCCTCCTGGAACATGGAACAGCGCAAGGTCGGCTTCCGACCTACCGCCGGCCTGGCGCTGATCGATCCCACCACGGGCCAGCGCCTGGCGCCGCCGGCAGGCACCTGCGAGAAGTTCAACGGCGAGTATTACACCGCCGATCGCCTGGTCTACAACTACGCCGCCAACACCATCACCAACACCGGCCGCCTGTGCGGCATGAGCGCCGACTACGCCAACTGGCTGTTGACCGGCGGCGCCGAGAACGTCTCCGGCAACCTGTACGCCACCTTCGATTTCAGCAATGACCTGCAGGCGTGGACCAACCTGGCGGTGTATCACTCCGAAGCCATCTGGGGCACCAACCCGCCCGGCGTGTCGCTGATCGACGATGACAATGGCTACTACTGGGATGCGAACCGCAACCGCCCGATCCTCGGCGTGCGCCAGTTCACCCCGAACGAAGTGGGCGGCCTGGACACGCTGCGCAACACCAACCGCGAACTGTCCTGGGATTGGAGCGCCGGCCTGCGTGGTCGCCTGGCCGATCGCTTCGACTGGAGTGCGACGGTGGGGCGCTCCTACTATCGCGTGGAAGAGCGGCAGAACGTGGTGGACAAGCAGAAGTCCTACGACTACTTCCTCGGCCCACGGCTGGGCACCACCGCCGGGGGTGAAGCGATCTATGCGTTGAACGAGTCACGCTGGTGGAACCCGCTGACGCCGGAGCAGTACTGGCAGATGGGGACCGTTGCGAAGAATCGCGCCAGCTCCTGGGTCAACCAGGCCTCGGCGGACATCACCGGTGAACTGGTCCAGGGCTGGGCCGGCCCGATTTCGTTCGCCGCCGTGGCCGAAGTGGCGCAGCAGGGTTATCACCTTAGTCCCGATCCACGCGCCGGCATCAACTTCGACCTGCAGAACGTCGACCGCGGTGGCGGCGAGCGCACGCGCTACTCGGCCGGCGTCGAGTTCAAGATCCCGCTGCTGGACAGCGTGATCGCCACCGCGGCGGCGCGCTATGACCGCTATGGCAGCTACAAGGCCGACGACAGCAGCGACGCCCTGAATATCGGCAGCCAGAAGGAAACCACCTGGAACGTCGGGCTGGAATGGCGCCCGGTCGAATCGCTGCTGGTGCGAGGCTCGTATGCCACCAGTTTCCACGCGCCGGACATGCACTACCTGCTGGGCCAGCCGAGCAGTTCCGAAGTGCAGACCTATGACCGCCTGCGCTGCATCCAGAGCGGTGCTTACCTGGTCAACAACTGCGGCGTGGGCAACACCGACGTCTGGTACACGTTCGATGTGAACCGGCGCGGCACGCCGCTGCTGCGCTCGGAAACCGGTGATTCGTGGACGGTCGGCTTCGTCTGGGACGTGATGCCGAACCTGTCGGTCAGCGCCGACTACTGGGCGATCAAGCTGGAAGACATGATCGTCGACGTCGGTGCCGACGAAGTGCTGGCCAGCGAGGCCGGCTGCCTGACCGGCAAGAACATGGACGGCACGCCGTGGGCCAATCCGGCCGGCGGCGAGTACTGCGCGGGCATCCTGGCGCGCGTGAACCGTGACAGCAACGGACGCCTGGTGTCGATCGAGCGTGGCCCGTTCAACCTGGCCAGCCGCGAGGTACGCGGCATCGACCTGACCGCGCGCTACCGCCTGGAGACCGCGCAGTGGGGCAGCTTCCAGCTGGGCGTGAACTACACCAACCAGATCTCGACCAAGGAACAGCGCTACGCCGCCGACCCGAACCCGGAACGCCGCGACCGCGACCTGCGCAGCAAGCTGCGCGCAAGCCTGGCCTGGCAGCGTGGCAACTGGAACGCGAATGTCTATGCCGACCGCATCGGCTCGGTGCCGGGCGTGCGCTACCACTGGGGTACCGACCGCCTGGACAACCCCGGCGGCTGCCTGCCGTTCGCCGATGGTTACGTGCCCAGTGACAGTCCGTCGCTGAACTGCCTGGAGCCGGCGACCCGACCGGACGGCTCGCCCAATCCGAACCCGAACGCCGGCCAGCAGACCGCGCGCTACTACGGCCGGGTCGGGCCGTTCATTACCTGGAACTTCAATGTGGGCTATCAGGTGACCGAACGCGCCAAGGTCAATGTCTACGTCAACAACGCGTTCAACTCGGCCAGCTGGAACCACAAGGACCCGTACAAGCTGGACTACGACTTCGCCCCGACCCGCCTGCTCGGTGCGGTCGGCCGCGAATTCGCACTGGAGTATGTGTTCACCTTCTGAGGAGACCCACCTCCGGCGGTAGATCCACGCCATGCGTGGATGCGGACACCTGGATGCCCATTCAGGAAATGCGGACAGGCTGGATTTGACCTTCCCACGATGGCAAGGTTTAGCCTGTCCGCATCCAGAAGGAATCCATGGGAATCCGATCATGAGTGCACCCCGCGCCAGCGCAGCCCCCGCCAGCCTGCCCACCATCAGCCTGCCCATCGAGGGCATGACCTGCGCCAGCTGCGTGGGCCGGGTCGAAGCGGCGCTGTCCAAGGTCGAGGGCGTGGGCAGCGTCTCGGTCAACCTGGCCACCGAACGTGCGGATATCCGTGCGTCCGGTCCGGTCGATCGCGCCGCGCTGATCCAGGCGGTGGAGCGGGTGGGCTACGACGTACCCGCTGCGACCCTTGAGCTGGCTGTGGAGGGCATGACCTGCGCGTCCTGCGTCGGTCGTGTCGAGCGCGCGCTGCGCGCGGTGCCCGGCGTCAGCGAAGCCAGCGTGAACCTGGCCACCGAGCGCGCCACGGTGCGTGGCGTGGCCGACGTGGGCGCGCTGGTGGCGGCCATCGACAGGGTCGGCTATGCCGCCCATGCCATCGAGGCTGGGGTTCAACCGGATGACGAAGCGACGGAAAAGAAGGATGCCGAGCGCGCGCAACTGAAGCGCGACCTGATCGTGGCCGCCGCGCTGGCACTGCCGGTGTTCGTGCTGGAAATGGGCTCGCACCTGATTCCCGGCATGCACGGCTGGGTGATGGCCACCCTGGGCATGCAGGCCAGCTGGTACCTGCAGTTCGCATTGACCCTGCTGGTGCTGGCCATTCCCGGCCGCCGTTTCTACCAGAAGGGTTTCCCGGCACTGCTGCGGCTTGCGCCGGACATGAACTCGCTGGTGGCGGTGGGCACCGCTGCGGCATTCGGCTACTCGGTGGTGGCGACCTTCGCGCCGAGGCTGTTGCCGGCGGGCACGGTGAACGTCTACTACGAAGCCGCGGCGGTGATCGTCGCGCTGATCCTGCTCGGTCGCTTCCTTGAGGCGCGCGCCAAGGGCCGCACGTCCGAGGCGATCAAGCGCCTGGTCAACCTGCAGGCCAAGGTCGCGCATGTGATCCGTGACGGCCGCACGGTCGATATCCCGGTCAATGAAGTGCTGAGCGGCGATGTGGTGGAGGTGCGTCCGGGCGAGCGCGTGCCGGTCGATGGCGAGGTGGTCGAGGGCCGCAGCTACATCGACGAGTCGATGATCAGCGGCGAGCCGATTCCGGTCGAGAAGCAGCCGGGCAGCAGCGTGGTCGGCGGCACCGTCAACCAGAAGGGGGCGCTGACCGTGCGGGCCACGGCGGTAGGCGCGCAGACCATGCTGGCGCAGATCATCCGCATGGTCGAGCAGGCGCAGGGCTCGAAGCTGCCGATCCAGGCGGTGGTCGACAAGGTCACGCTGTGGTTCGTTCCGGCGGTGATGCTGGCCGCGCTGGCGACCTTCTTGGTCTGGTTGATCTTCGGCCCATCGCCGGCGCTGAGCTTCGCGCTGGTCAACGCCGTGGCGGTACTGATCATCGCCTGCCCATGCGCGATGGGACTGGCGACGCCGACCTCGATCATGGTCGGTACCGGTCGTGGCGCCGAGATGGGCGTGCTGTTCCGCAAGGGTGAAGCACTGCAATTGCTGAAGGATGCGCAGGTGGTGGCAGTGGACAAGACCGGCACGCTGACCGAAGGGCGTCCACGCCTGACCGACCTCGAGATCGCCGACGGTTTCGCTCGCAGCACGGTGCTGGCAGCGGTGGCGGCAGTGGAGTCACATTCGGAGCATCCGATTGCCCGTGCCATTGTTGATGCGGCGACCGGGCAGGGCATCGCGCTGCCGGCCATGCTCGACTTCGAATCGGTCACCGGCATGGGCGTGCGCGCCCGTGTCGATGGAGCCCGGGTCGAGGTCGGTGCTGATCGCTTCATGCGCGATCTTGGCGTGGACATCACCGCGTTCTCGACGCTGGCGGCGGAACTCGGCACGCAGGGCAAGTCGCCGCTGTATGCCGCTGTCGACGGCCGCCTGGCCGCGATCATCGCGGTATCCGACCCGATCAAGCCGAGCACGCCGGCCGCAATCGCGGCGCTGCACCAGCTGGGCCTGAAGGTGGCGATGATCACCGGCGACAACGCCGGCACCGCGCAGGCGATCGCGCGCCAGCTGGGCATTGATGAGGTGGTGGCCGAGGTGCTGCCGGAAGGCAAGGTCGAAGCGGTGCGCCGGCTCAAGGCCACGCATGGGCACGTCGCCTTCGTCGGCGACGGCATCAACGATGCACCGGCGCTGGCCGAGGCCGATGTCGGCCTGGCGATCGGTACCGGCACCGACATCGCGGTGGAGTCGGCCGATGTGGTGCTGATGTCGGGCAACCTGCAGGGCGTGCCGAATGCCATCGCGCTGTCGAAGGCAACGCTGGGCAACATCCGGCAGAACCTGTTCTGGGCCTTCGCCTACAACACCGCGCTGATCCCGGTCGCGGCCGGCGTGCTGTACCCGGTCTGGGGCGTGCTGCTGTCGCCGGTGTTCGCTGCCGGTGCGATGGCGCTGTCCAGCGTGTTCGTGCTGGGCAACGCGCTGCGCCTGCGCCGCTTCCAGCCACCGATGGCGGACGCTCCCGCCGCGAGCCATTGAAAAGGAGAGGGCCGCATGAACATCGGTCAAGCTGCCAAGGCCTCCAGTGTTTCGGCGAAGATGATCCGCTACTACGAGCAGATCGGGCTGATTCCCGCGGCCGATCGTACCGAGTCGGGCTATCGCGCGTACTCGCAGGCGGACATCCACCGCCTGCGTTTCATCCGCCGCGCCCGCGATCTCGGCTTCCAGGTGGCCGAGATCACCGACCTGCTGGGTCTGTGGAACGACACCTCGCGGCACAGTGCCGACGTCAAGCGCTTGGCCGAGCAGCACATTGCCGACCTGGAACAGCGCATCGAAAGCATGCGGCAGATGGCCGACACGCTGAAGTCGCTGATCAGCTGCTGCGCGGGTGACGAGCGCCCGGAGTGCCCGATCCTGCAGCGGCTGGGTGACGGCGATGAGTTGCCGGTGCCGGTCGATGCAGCGAAGACCGGCGCGGTGCGGCGGCGCGCGCACAAGCATTGAACCCACACCTCATGCATGAAAAAGCCCGCCGGGTGCAGTTGCACCCGGCGGGCCTGGTGTTGCGGGGCAGGGCGGCAGGTCAGGGAGTACGCGGCGGGAAACCGGCATCGTTCACTGCGGCGAAGACCTGCTCCTGCGATGCGGTGGTCTGCACCTTGACCAGGCCGGTCGGCGGATCGGCGACCACGCTGGCATTCGGATCGATCTGCTGGATGGCGCGGGTCACGCTGCGTGCGCAGCCGCCGCAGGTCATGCCGTCGACATGGAATTCCATCTGTAGCTCCTTCGGTGCTCTTGGGGGTGGAGCCAGTGTGCACCTTCCAACGATGGCAGGGTCAAGCACCGGGCTGAACGGCCGGCAAGGCACCCATGAAAAGGGATCAATGAAAACGGCAGCCACCTGTACCAGCGCGGCTGCCGTGGAGGAACGTCCCCGCATGAGCGGGGTGTGGATTGCGCCGGAGCGGGCCCCGGGCAACCCGGTGTGGCCTTAGAACTTCCAGGTGGCGCCGAAGTACAGCTGGCGGCCAGCGTAGGTGTTGGAGATCAGGCGGGCCTTGCTGTCGTTGCCCAGGTGTACGCGCTGCTCGGACTTGGTGGCATTGATCACCGACGCGGTCAGGGTCCAGTCCGGGGTCAGGTTGTAGGCCACGTTCAGATCCAGCTGGTCATACGGCTCGGTGTAGACCGTCATGCCGTTCTGCAGGCCACCCACCACTTCGCCGCGACGGTTGAACGACGCGCGCGCGAGGAACTTGTCGTTCTCGTAGAACACGGTGACATTGGCCTGGTTCTTGGCGCTACCCACCAACGGCGACGAACCGATGTTCTGGCCGTCCAGGACGATCGACGCCAGGTTGGTGTCGTTGTAGGTGTAATTGGCCTGCACGCCGAAGCCGAAATCGAAGGTGTACTGGCCGTACAGCTCCACGCCCTGCGAAACGCCATCCTGGCCATTGGCCCTGGTCTTGTAGTTCTGCACGGTCACCATTTCACCGCCGACATTCATCTGCATGTCGCGCACGACCGGCACGGTGAAATTGCTGACGTCCTTGCGGAACAGGCCGACACCGGCCACGGCGCCCGGCTGGAAGTACCATTCCAGGCCGAGATCGTACTGCGTGGCCTTGAAGGGCTGCAGCTGCTTGTTGCTGCCCTCACCCGCCCAGCCCGGATTGGGCGCACCGCCCGCCACGCGGCGATCGTCGACGTACTCTGCGCTGTAGTAGCTCAACGCACCCGGGGTTGCGATATCCGTGTAGCCCGGACGGGCGATCACCTTCGACGCGGCGCCGCGCAGCACCAGCGTGTCGGTGATGTCCCAGGCGATGTTGAAGCTCGGCAGCACGTCGGTATAGGTGCGGTCGACACCGATCAGCGCATAGCTCTTGCTCTGCGCCAGGTCGTACGGCAGGCGCACGAAGCCGCTCTCGCAGCCATAGGTCGGATAAGCCGCGGCAGCCGGGTCGGTGCATGCCATCGGCGCGCCGGACGCGTTGTCCAAGAAGTAGTCGTTGAACTTCTCGATCGAGTCGGAAGACTGTGCGAACTGCTTGGTGCGCACCACGCGCACGCCGACATTGCCGCGCAGGCGTTCGGTGCGGAAGTTGGCCTGGAAGTAGCCCGAGTAGATCTTCTCGTTGACGTTGTAGACGAAGTCGTCCTCGGTACGGTTGTGCGAACCGCCGTAGGTCTTGTTCAGGTAATCGATGTAGGCCGGATAGTTGATGCCCGGGAACACGTTGGCGTTGAAACCGCCGGCGATGTTGCTGATCGGATTGGACAGGAAGAAGCCCGGCTGTGCATCACCGGCGGTCGGGTCGCAACCGGCCTGATAACGGCCGTCCTTGTAGTCGGCCGGATCACGGCCCGGGCACACCCAGTAGGTGTTGCCGGTGTTGCGGTGGACCTTGCCGTCGCGGTACTTGGCACCGAACTGGATCGAGTCCAGCCAGCCCGATTCAAACAGCTTGGTGACGTCGGCCTGGAAGTAGCTCTGCTTGACCTCGGTGCGCTTCCACGACGAATCGGTCGAGCCGGTGTCCACCTCGGCAACGCCGTTCATCAACTGCTGCTGCAGGTCGGGCGAGAAGGTGGCCGAGGGCGTGCCGGTCAAGTCCCAGGCGCTGTACTGGTTGCCGGACAGGTAGTCGTTGCCGACCTTGCGGCGCGGCTTGGCCGACATGCGGAAGTTCATCGACGGGCCACCCTCGGACCAGGTGCGGCCACCGGTGAACGACGCCTTCCACAATGGGCTGATGTCCCAGTCGATGGTCAGGTCGGCGGTCTGCGAGAGCGCCTTTTCCTTGCTGTAGCCACCGGTCAGCTGCGGGGTAGGCATGGTGCAGTCGTCCGGCCCCCAGCCGCCGGGCTTGAGGCCGGCGGCCTTGGCCTGGTCTTCACTGCAGATGTAGGCCTTGCCCGGAAGCTTCTCGAACTGGCCACCGGTGACGATGCTGCCGCTGGGGTCGAAGTCCAGGCCGTTGAGCAGCCGGCCGCCGTCCCAGTTGCCGTCCTGGTTGTAGCGCGCCATGCTCCATTCCGGAATCTTGAGCATGTTCTGGGTGTAGTCACCCTGCAACTCGAAGCGGAAGTAATTGGCGGTCATCGTGACGTTGTCGACCGGCTTGAACTGGAAAGTCAGCTGGCCGCCCTTGCGCTCGCGCTTCTCTTCCTTCACCGCGAAGTTGACCGACGTCGGCATGAAGAAATCGCTGTAGTTGCCGCCGGTCTGGTTGTTGAAACCGGACTTGCCCCACCAGTAGTGGATGCCATCCTGCGACTGCACGTTGCCATTGGCATCACGCGCCTTGCCGGCGCCATACCACTGGTAGTCCTCGGTGGTGGCTTCCATGGTGCGGGTGGTGCGCTTCTGCTGGGTCACGCCGACCAGCACGCCGAACCGCTCGTCCTTGCTGTGCCACGAGTACAGTGCCGACGCCTGCGGGTCGATATCGTGGTGGGTGTCGGAGGAGGTGCCTTCGAGCGTGACGAAGCCCGAGTTGGATTCCATGTCCAGCGGACGTCGGGTGTGCAGGATGACCGTACCGCCGATGCCGCCTTCGTCGATGCGTGCTTCCGGCGACTTGAACAGCTCCGCGCTGGACAACATGTTCGACGGCAGCAGGGTGTAGTTGAACGAGCGGGTCGCTTCGTCGTTGGTTTCCGACGTGGCGACATAGTTTCCGTTCAACTGGGTCAGGGTCAGGTCCGGCGCCAGGCCGCGCACGCTGACGCTCTTGCCCTCACCACCGCTGCGGGTGATGACCACGCCGGGCACGCGCTGCAGTGCGTCGGCGACGTTCTTGTCGGGGAACTTGCCGACGTCTTCGGCGGTGATCACTTCGACCACGGCATTGGCGTCGCGCTTCTGCTCCAGGCTCTTTTCAATGGCGTAGCGGTAGCCGGTGACCTGGACGCTGTCCAGGGTGGTGGCGTCCTGCGAGCCGGTGGAAGCGGCCTGCTGCGCGGCGGCGCCGGCCGGAATGACGGCGGCGGCCAGGGCCAGCGCGATGGCCAGCGACAATGCGTCCTGGCCGTGCGTACGTGTTGAATGCTTCATTCCCATCTCTCCCTCTCTCCTGGACTGATCCGGTGACGTGGCACGGACAACTTGAATCGATCTAATTTGAAGTGACATTGTCGCTATCGCCATGCAGTGGCAGTGGCACCGTGCGCGTGGCCTGGTACGTCCTGTGACTGCTTCCCCAACTCCCGGCCATCGCAATGTCGTCTTGGATCGATCTAAGCGATGGGCGGGCGTTTTTTAGCATGGGTCGCCCGCGGGCGCATGCTGCTGCGCAATATGGTACTGGCGTGGCGAAGGGATGACGGTTTGCTGAAATCAGTGGAAACGTTTTCGTGCGCAGGGGAGGGTGGGTCGGCAGGGCTGCGCCCTGCACCTGCGGTAGTGCCGGCCGCTGGCCGGCAACAGCCAAAGCCAAAGCCAAAGCCAAAGCGGCTCTGGTTTTCCGATGGTTTGGCGGGGCGGTGTGGGCTGGCAGGACACGCCGTAAACCCCCCTCCGGGGTCCGGCCCAGCCGCTGGCGGCTGGGCGTTCGGGC
>NZ_JAOEDV010000064.1:0-26140 GCF_029837545.1 Stenotrophomonas sp. GD04024
GCCGGCTCTACCGAAAGCAGAAGGGCCGCGTGAGCGGCCCTTCGTGTTTCTTACTTCAGCTTCGCATCGGCGCGCAGGGCGGCGGCGCGGTCGGTCTTCTCCCAGGAGAAGGCCGTGGCGTTGACGGTCTCGCCTTCGCCGTTGAGGTAGCTGAACTCCTTCGGCTTGCGGCCGAAGTGGCCGTAGGCGGCGGTCTGCTGGTACATCGGGTGCACCAGGTCCAGCATCTTGATGATGCCGTACGGGCGCAGGTCGAAGTGCTTGCGGATCAGCTTCTCGATCTTGTCGTCGCTGATCTTGCCGGTGCCGAAGGTGGTGACCGAGATCGAGGTCGGCTCAGCCACGCCAATGGCGTAGGAAACCTGCACTTCGCAACGGTCGGCCAGGCCGGCGGCAACCACGTTCTTGGCGACGTAGCGGGCCGCGTAGGCTGCCGAACGGTCGACCTTGGACGGGTCCTTGCCGGAGAACGCGCCACCACCGTGACGGGCCCAGCCGCCGTAGGTGTCGACGATGATCTTGCGGCCGGTCAGGCCGCAGTCGCCCACCGGGCCGCCGATCTCGAACTTGCCGGTCGGGTTGATGTGGAACTTGGTGCCCTTGTGCAGCCACTTGGCCGGCAGCACCGGCTTGATGATCTCTTCGCGGACGGCCTCGATGAGGTCCTTCTGCTTGATGCCCGGGGCGTGCTGGGTCGACAGCACCACGGCGTCGATGGCCGAGACCACGCCGTTTTCATAGCGCAGGGTGACCTGGCTCTTGGCGTCCGGGCGCAGCCACGACAGCGGCGAGTTGCGCTTCTTGCGGATCTTGGCCTGCTGCTCGACCAGGCGGTGCGACAGGTGGATCGCGGCCGGCATGTAGCTGTCGGTCTCGTTGGTGGCGTAGCCGAACATCAGGCCCTGGTCGCCCGCGCCCATTTCTTCCGGCTTCTTGCGGTCCACGCCCTGGGCGATGTGCGGCGACTGCTTGCCGATCAGGTTCAGCACGCCGCAGGTGGCGCCGTCGAAGCCGACCTCGGAGCTGTCGTAGCCGATGTCCGTGATGACCTTGCGGGTCAGCGCTTCCAGGTCGATCCAGGCGCTGGTGGTGATCTCACCGGCGACAATGGCAACACCGGTCTTGACCATGGTCTCGCAGGCCACGCGGGCGCGCTGGTCCTGGGTCAGGATCGCGTCCAGCACCGCATCGGAGATCTGGTCGGCAACCTTGTCCGGATGGCCTTCGGAGACCGACTCGGAGGTGAAGAGATAGCTGGACATCAGGCGGTATATCCCTTGATTCGGATGGAAAGATGGGCGCGCATGATACACGGGGTGCGCCGCCTGTGCATTGTGAACCTGTACCGGTTGGCGGTGGTTAAGGCCGTGTAGGCCCGCCAGGGGCCGTCCCCGCAGGATTGGGCCCCAGCCTCGGTGCCCAGTGTTCCACCAGCGTGACAACGGGCCGGTGGCCTGACGGCCCCGGCCGCGCCGCCTGCGACGCCCGGTCTGCGGTAATAGTTCTGCCCCGAAACCGCCACATGGCTGCCGCCTGCCTGGCGCAGGCTGTCGGCCAAACCGGCCGCCGGGCATGAATGGAACCGCCATGCAGGAACTCGAACAGCGCCTTCAGCAACGCTTCCCCGATTGGTTCCATGGCCGCCGTGGCCAGCTGGCGCGGCCGTTGCTGCGCAGCGTCGGCCGCTGGTCGCGGCTGGATCAGATCGAAGCCTTCCTGCAGCGCAGCGCAGGCCTGCGCGGATTCGGCTTCGTCGCCGCCGGCCTGGAATTCATCGACGGCCAGTACCAGGTGGACCCGGCCGCACTGGCGAAGATCCCGGCCACCGGCCGCCTGCTTATCGTCGCCAACCATCCCTCCGGTGCCCTGGATGCGCTGGCCCTGCTGGACGCGGTCGGCCGCATCCGCCGCGACGTGCGGATCGTGGCCAACGACCTGCTGGGCGCGATCGCGCCGCTGCAGGATCTGCTGCTGCCGGTGCGCATCCTCGGTGGCAAGGCGCAGCGTGGCAGCCTGCATGCGGTTGAAGAGGCGCTGGCCGCCGAGCAGTGCGTGATCGTGTTCCCGGCCGGCGAAGTCTCGCGGCTGTCGCTGCGCGGCATCCGCGATGGTCGATGGCAGCGCGGGTTCGTGCGCTTCGCCCGTGCTGCGGGCGCGCCAGTGCTGCCGGTGCGGGTGGAGGCGCGCAACTCGGCGCTGTTCTACGGCGCTTCGACCCTGTTCAAGCCGGCCGGCACCGCGCTGCTGGCACGCGAGATGTTCACCCGTCGTGGCCGCCCGCTGCGGCTGAGCATCGGCGAGCCGATGCAGCTGGGCAAGGCGGGCGATCCCGGGGCGCAGCTGTTGGCGGTGCGTCGCGCGCTGTATGCGCTGGGCCGCAATGGCGAGACCGGCGGGGCGGTTGCCTGCGCCGGACCCGAGCCGCTGGCAGCGCCGGTGCCGCCTTCGCAGGTGGCCGCCGGCATCGCCGCGGCGACCCAGCTGGGCCAGACCGCCGATGGCAAGCAGATCCTGCTGGCGACCTGCACCGCCGATTCGCCGTTGCTGCTGGAGCTGGGCCGTCTGCGTGAACTGACCTTCCGCCAGGTGGGCGAGGGCACCGGGCGCAGCCGCGACCTGGACGACTACGATCCGCAGTACGAGCACATCGTGATCTGGGACGCCACCGCGCAGCGCATTGCCGGCGCCTACCGGATCATGCGCGGTGCGCAGGCACTGGCCCGGCACGGCCTGTCCGGGCTCTACAGCGCGTCGCTGTTCCGCTACTCCGACGACGCCATCACCCACATCGCCGAGGGCCTGGAACTGGGGCGCAGCTTCGTGGTGCCCGACTACTGGGGCAGCCGCAGCCTGGACTACCTGTGGCAGGGCATCGGTGCCTACCTGCAGTGCCGGCCGGGCATCCGCTACCTGTTCGGCGCCGTGTCGATCAGCGCCGCGCTGCCGCGTGATGCGCGCGAGCAGCTGGTGGCGTACTACCAGCGCTATTACAGCGGTACCGCCGGCCTGGCCGAGTCCAACCGGCCGTTCCAGTACTTCGCCGCGCCGCCGAGCTTCGGTGAACTGGATGCAGGCGCTGCATTCGATGTGCTGAAGGCCAACCTGGCCGCACTCGGCACCGGCGTGCCGACGCTGTACCGGCAGTACACCGATCTGTGCGAACCCGGCGGTGCGCGCTTCCTTGCCTTCGGTGTCGACCCGGATTTCAGTGACTCGATCGACGGCCTGATCGAAGTGGACCTGTGCGCGATCCGGCCCAACAAGCGCAAACGCTACCTGCGCGACGCGGGGGCGGCGGCATGAGCGCGCCGGCGAACCTGTCGCCGCACCGGCGCGCAGTGTTCGTCTCCGACGTGCACCTGGGTTCACGTCATTGCCATGCCAGCGAGCTGGCGCGGTTCCTCTCGCAGCTGCGCTGCGAACGCCTGTACCTGGTCGGCGACATCATCGATCTGTGGTGGATGGCCCATCGCCGCGCCAACTGGCGGCAGTCGCACAGCGAAGTCATCCAGGCCCTGCATGCGCTGCGCCGGGCCGGCACCGAGATCATCTACATCCCAGGCAACCACGATGCATCGCTGCGCCAGGTGTGCGGGCTGATGCTGCCGGCGATGCAGGTGCGCCGACGCGCGATCCACGTGACCGCCGACGGCCGCCGGCTGCTGGTGGCGCATGGCGACGACTACGACGGCGTGACCCATTTCGGCGGGCTGCAGGAAAAGTTCGGCGACTGGCTGTACTACCGCATCCTGACCGGCAACCAGGCGCTGAACGCCGTGCGCCGCCGGCTGGGCATGCGCTACTGGTCGCTGTCGGAGTTCCTGAAGAAGCGCAGTGGTGCGGCCGAGCGCTACATCGAGCGCTTCGTGCAGGCCGGGCTGGATGACGTGCGGCGGCGTGGCCTGGATGGCATCGTCTGCGGGCATATCCATCGTGCCGCGCTGATTGAACGCGACGGCCTGGTCTACGCCAACGATGGCGACTGGGTCGAGAGCCTGACCGCGCTGGCCGAAGACCATGACGGCGCCTTGCGCCTGCTCGACCACAACGGCCAGACCCTGGTGGAACTGCCGGGCGCGCGCATCAAGCAAGCGGCCTGACCCACTCTTGTAGAGTCGAGCTTGCTCGACTGCTCTATCCGCAGTCGAGCAGGCTCGACTCTACAGGGGCGGAACAGTCGAGCAAGCTCGACTCTACAAACGCGCGGCCATCGCGCTAGCATCGGCCAATGGACTCCCTGACCCAGATCGTGCTCGGTGGCGCCGTCGCCGCTGCCATCGCACCGCCCGGCCATCGCCGCGCGGCCCTGCTGGCCGGTGCCGCGCTCGGCACCCTGCCCGACCTCGATGCCCTGTGGCTGGGCTTCACTGCGGCCGACCCGGTCGCCAACATGGTCGACCACCGCAGCTTCAGCCATTCGCTGCTGGTGCTGCCGTGGGTGGCGGCGCTGATCTGGTGGCTGTTCAAGCGCTTCGGCAACGGCCGCGTCGCGCAGTCACCGGTACGCTGGTTCTGGGCAATCCAGCTGGCGCTGGTCACCCATCCGCTGCTGGATGCGTTCACCGTCTACGGCACCCAGCTGTGGTGGCCGTTGCGGCCGCACCCGACGATGGGCTCCAGCGTCTTCATCATCGACCCGGCCTATACCGTGTGGCTGCTGCTGGGCTGCGTGCTGGCCTGGTTCGGCCGCGCGCGGCCGTGGGCGGGCAAGGCGCTGGGCGTGGCCCTGCTGGTCAGCAGCGGCTACCTGGGCTGGGGCCTGATGGCCAAGGCACAGGTCGATCGTGCCGCCCAGCAGAGCCTGGCCGCGATGGGCCTGGGCGATGCGCCGCGCTTCTCGGTGCCGATGCCGTTCAACACCCTGCTGTGGCGGGTGGTGGCAATGACGCCGAATGGCTACGTGGTCGGGGACCGCTCGCTGGTGGCCGACCAGGGCCCGATGCGGTTCGAGGGCCATCCGTCCAACGTGCAGGCCTTGCGCGAAGCATCTGCGATTCCCGCCGTGCAGCGGCTGCAGTGGTTCAACCGCGGTTTCATGCGCGCGCAGGTGGTGGAGGGCCGGTTGGTGCTGAGCGATCTGCGCATGGGCCTGGAGCCCGACTACACCTTCAACTTCGCGGTGGCCGAGCAGGCCGATGGGCAATGGCGGGCGATCAGGCCCGAGCAGGTGCGGGTGGATTACAGCAGTCCTGCCGCGCGCGCTGACGCAGGTCGCCGGCTGGCCGCGATGTGGCAGCGGATCTGGCAGGAGCCGGCGACACCGCCGGGTGCGGTCGACCACGCCGCCGTGCATTGATCCGTAGATCCACGCCATGCGTGGATGGCGGTGCATCGGCGGCGGCAGCCACGCATGGCGTGGCTCTACTGCCTCAATCGGCAGTAGAACGTCGGCTCAATACACCGTCGCGCGGCCCTGCACGAACGAATAGAAGAACACCGCGTTCGGGTCGTTCTGCACCAGCCGGAACTCGCGGCGCATGCCCTCCACGGTCTCCTCGTCCACCAGCCCGGCCTGCAGCAGCTGGTCGGCCGCCGACAGCAGCAGCTGCTCCCAGAACGCGATCATCGTCTTGCGTCGGGCCGGCTCACGGTTGTCCAGGTGGATGGTCTTGATCTCGGTATGCACGTCGCGGAAACCGCCGGCCAGCAGCAGGTTGCCCAGCTTGGCACCGACGAACGGGTCGCCGCCTTGCTCGTACTGGAAGTCATTGAAGGCCATCCAGTAGCGCCAGATGTGGGGTGAATACGGATCGAGCAGGAACGAGGCATTCATCACCTCGGTGATGTACACCGGGGACCCCGGCGCCAGCACGCGGCGCACCTCGCTGAGCACGCGCGCCGGTGAAGGCACGTGCTCAAGCACCCAGCACAGGAACGCCGAATCGAAGGTGCGTGCCTCGAACGGCAGCTCACCGGCGTCGGCCTGCTGCAGGGTGTAGCGGTCACTGCACCATGGCGTGCGCGCCAGGTTTTCGCGCGCGGTCGCCAGCTGCGTTTCGCTCAGGTCCACGCCGGTCACATGCAGCTCGGGGAAGCGGCGCAGCAGGATCTCGGTCTGCGCACCGACGCCGCTGCCCACTTCCAGCAGGCGACGCGCACCGCCGTAGTCGATCTGGCCGAAGATGCTCGATTCCAGCAGGCGCGCCTGGGTCATCAGGCGCTGCTGTTCGGTGCCGGAGAATCCGTGCAGGTAGGTCGGGGAGGAAATCGGCGGGGTCATGGTGTGCTCTTGTAGAGTCGAGCTTGCTCGACTGTTCGGGAAAGCCAGTCGAGCAAGCTCGACTCTACGGATCAAGGCAGGCGGGCAGGTTACGAGGCGGCTGGCGCAGTCAGGCAGCAGACGACAACGCCGGTTCCCCGGCGATCAGGCAATCGAAGTACTCGGTGGTCAGCGCGATCTGGCTCTGCGGGTCTTCGGCGCGGTTGACCACTGCGCGGAAGGCGGCATTCTCCGGCCGGTCCTTGGCATACCAGCCCAAGTGCTTGCGCGCGATGCGCACGCCCTGCGGTTCGCCATAGAACGCATGCAGCGCATGCAGGTGGCCGAGCAGGATGTCGCGCACCTCGGCCAGCGACGGCGGTGGCAGTTCTTCGCCGGTGGCCAGGAAGTGCGCCACCTCGCGGAAGATCCACGGCCGGCCCTGTGCGGAGCGGCCGATCATCACCGCATCAACGCCGGTCTGCTTCAGCACGAAGGCGGCCTTCTGCGGCGAATCGATATCGCCGTTGGCGATCACCGGAATGCGCAGCGCGGCCTTGATCTCGCCGATCGTGGTGTACTCAGCCTGGCCGGTGTAATGCTGGTCGCGGGTACGGCCATGCACGGCCAGCGCGGCGATGCCGTTGTCCTCGGCAATACGCGCGATCAGGGGGCCATTGCGGTGGTCGCAGTCCCAGCCGGTGCGGATCTTCAGGGTGACCGGCACATCCACCGCGTTGACCACCGCTTCGAGGATGCGCGCCACCAGCTGCTCGTCGCGCATCAGCGCCGAGCCCGCCCAGGCGTTGCACACCTTCTTGGCCGGGCAGCCCATGTTGATGTCGATGATCTGCGCACCGTGATCGACGTTGTAGCGCGCGGCCTCGGCCAGCTGCTGCGGCTCGGTGCCGGCGATCTGCACGCTGATCGGCGCCGGTTCGCCGTCATGGTCCATGCGGTGGATCGACTTGCGCGTGTTCCAGAAACGCGGGTCGCTGATGGTCATTTCCGAGGCGGCCAAGCCCGCGCCCAGCCGTTTGCACAGCAGGCGGAAGGGCTTGTCGGTGACGCCGGCCATGGGCGCCAGCACGACGTTGGGGGCAATGGTGTACGGGCCGATCTGCATGCGCCCATTGTAGGGCGCGGGCGGCGGTACGGCCGTGTCGGGCGCGGTCCGGTTCAGGCCGATCGGCACCGACCTCATGCCGTACCGGCATCAGCAGATGCTTGACGGTTGCTTCCGCCGCCCCCAGGGGCGGGTGATCGTGGCCGGCTAACCCAGGCTCTGCCAGGCCTGCCGGGTACCCAGGGCGAAGGCCAGCCCCAGACCCAGGCAGACCAGCGAGCTGATCGCCCAGAAGCGCGCGCCGTTGTAGCCGGGGCGGAACAGCGCCAGGCCGAAGCCCATCGCCGCGCGCAGCAGCAACACTGCAGCGATGGCGGGCAGCACCCAGCGGCTGGCCGGCAGTGGCGAGTGCCAGCCGGCTCCGGCCAGGGCATACAGGGTCCAGCCCACCAGCACGGCGGTGATGCCGGCAGTCATCAGCGGCGGCCACCAATGCCCGGCCTGCGCCAGCCGGACCATGCGTGGGCCAGCACCGAAGCATCTGTACCAGGGAGCGCCGAAGGCGATGCAGCCGATATGCAACAGGGCCGCAATGGCACTACCGGCGGCGGCAGCCAGCAACCAGGGGAATCCGTCCATGTCCTTCCCGAGAAACGACGCTGGGCGGATGGTGGGCGAGGGGCGCTGCATGGGCAATGCGACAGGTGGCCGCAGGGGGCCGCGGATCGGCCGGTGACCACGCCGCGCCGCGATGGGTGGCCAACAAAAAAGCCCGGGCATCTGCATGCCCGGGCTCGTTCATCCACGCAGGGCGTGGATCTACTTCACTTCTGCGTCGGCCGGGGTGAAGCGCGGCATCGCCGCAGCGGCGCCTTCCTTCTCGGTCGAACGGCCAGCGAACTGGTTGGCGAAGCGCACATGGCGCGCGAACGGGGCATCGGCCACCTGCGCCAGCGACGCGGCCAGCGCACCGTTGAAGGCATCGCCGGCACCGGTGGTGTCGATCGCCTGCACCTGTTCGGCACCCACGCGGTAGTACGGCTGGGTATCGCCGCGCAGGTTTTCTTCGGCATGCGAGACGAACACGCCCACCGAGCCCAGGGTCACCACCACCGTCCCGTTGCCGACCAGCTTGCGGCACAGCGCGTGCAGGCTGGCGCCGTCCAGCGCGGCTACGTCGTTGGCGTCCACGCGCTCACCGACGTGGCGGCCGAGCAGGGCGGCGAACTCGGTCTCGTTCGGGGTGATCACATCGGCCAGCTTGAGCAGGCCGATGGTCGAGGGCGCATCGGCCGGCGCGGTGTTGAGCACGGTGGTGACACCGGCCTCGCGCGCGGTGGCCAGCGCGGCTTCGATGGTCGGCACCGGCGATTCCAGCTGCACCAGCACCACCTTGGCGCCGGTCAGCAGCGCCTGCTGCTGGTGCAGGAAGTCGGTGCTGAGCGCGGCATTGGCGCCCGGGCCGATCACGATGGTGTTGCGGCCGCGGGCGTCGACGTAGATGCCCGCGGTGCCGGTCGGCTCGCTGCTGGCTTCGGCGATCAGCCCGAAGCCATCGTGCGCGGCCAGTTCGCGTGCCGTGGCGCCACCGGCGTCATCGCCCAGCGCGCACACGAAGTGCGTGTCGGCGCCGGCGCGGCAGGCCGCCACGGCCTGGTTGAAGCCCTTGCCACCGGGGCCGGTGCTGTAGCGGCCGGCAATGGTCGCACCCGGTGCCGGCAGCGACTCGCACCGCCACACGTGATCGACATTGAAGGAACCGACGACAACGACACTGCTGCTCATAGGGAATCTTTTCTCAACCAAGGGTTCAACTGAAGTGCGTCAGCACGCCGGCGATGGTCGCCGTCATGAAGGTGGCAATGGTACCGCCCAGCACCGCGCGCAGGCCGAACTTGGCCAGGTCGTGGCGACGTTCCGGGGCCAGGCCACCGATGCCGCCGATCTGGATCGCGATCGAGCTGAAGTTGGCGAAGCCGCACAGCGCGTAGGTGGCGATCAGGCGGCCCTCGTCGGACAGGCTCACGCCGGCCACCTGGCCGTTCACGATCTGCGACAGCTCGGTGTAGGCGACGAATTCGTTGATCACGACCTTCTGGCCGATCAGCGAACCGACGGTGGTGGCATCGGCCCACGGCGTGCCGATCACCCAGGCGATCGGGGCCAGCACGTAACCGAAGATGGTCGACAGGTTGGTCGGCTTGCCGATCGCGGCCGCCAGGCCGGTCACATCGCCGAGCCAGGTCAGCGGGGCGTTCAGCAGTGCGATCAGGGCGATGAAGGCCAGCAGCATCGCGCCGATGTTCAGCGCCAGCTTCAGGCCGTCACCGGCGCCGGCCGCGGCCGCATCGATGATGTTGCTGGAGGTCTTCTCCACTTCCATCTTCACCGTGCCGCGGGTCAGCGGGGTGCCGGTTTCCGGAATCAGCAGCTTGGCCACGACCAGGGTGGCCGGCGCGGCCATGATGCTGGCCGCCAGCAGGTGCTTGGCGTAGAACGCCTGCTGCACCGGGTCGCCGCCGCCGAGCATGCCCACGTAGGCCGCCAGCACGCCGCCGGCGATGTGGGCCATGCCGCCGATCATCATGGTCAGCAGCTCGGACTGGGTCATCTTGGCGATGTACGGGCGCACGGTCAGCGGCGCCTCGGTCTGGCCGATGAAGACGCTGGCGCAGACGCTGGTGGTTTCCGCGCCGGACACGCGCATCACCTTGGTGATCGCCCACGCCATCACGCGCACGATCGCCTGCATGATGTTCAGGTGGTACATCACGCCCATCAGCGCCGAGAAGAAGATGATGGTCGGCAGCACCTGGAAGGCGAAGATGAAGCCGTAGTTCTTGGTGTCCATCAACGAGCCGAAGATGAAACCCGAGCCTTCGTTGACGAAGCTCAGCACCTTGACGAAGCCATGGCCCAGCGCATCGAACACGTCGCGCCCGCCCGGCACCAGGATCACCAGCGCCGCAAAGGCGATCTGCAGGGTGATACCGGTGGCAACCAGCTTCCAGTCAACCGCGCGCTTGTTGTTGGAAAACAACCAGGTGATGCCGATCAGCACCGCCAACCCGAACAGGCCGAAGCCGATCCTGCCCAAACCTTCGACCATGTGAGTGACTCCCCTGGGGCGTCGCGAAAAACGGGAAGCCTAGTGCAGGGCCGGTGCCGGGGCAAGGAAAAGCAGCGTGCAGGCGTCCATCGGTACCGATCAGGCCAGCAACGGCAAGGGGTTGCGGCGGGCAGCGGCAGGTAGAATGAGGCTCGATCCCGGCCCGGATGCGGGCCCGCAGCAGGAGATTTGCATGCAATACCGTCGCCTGGGCTCCACCGGCCTGCCGATTTCCGCCCTGTCCTTCGGTGCCTGGGTGACCTTCGGTGACCAGATTCCGCGCGACGAGGCGCGCAACCTGGTGGCGGCCGCCTGGGACCACGGTGTCAACTTCTTCGACAACGCCGAGGGCTACGCCAACGGCCGCGCCGAACAGGTGATGGGTGACGTGATCAGCGACCTGCGGCTGCCGCGCGACGGTTTCTGCGTGTCCAGCAAGGTGTTCTTCGGCAGTGCCAAGGACCCGCGGCCGACCCAGCGCGGCCTGTCGCGCAAGCATGTGACCGATGCCTGCCATGCCGCGCTCAAGCGCCTGCGGGTGGAGTACCTGGACCTTTATTACTGCCACCGCCCGGATCCGGACGCCCCGATCGCCGAGACCGTGCACGCCATGGACACGCTGGTGCGGCAGGGCAAGATCCTCTACTGGGGCACCTCGGAGTGGTCGGCCGCGCAGATCCAGCAGGCGCTGGACATCGCCGAGGCGCACAACCTGCAGGGACCGTCGATGGAGCAGCCGCAGTACAACCTGCTGCACCGCGAGCGGGTAGAGCTGGAGTACGCACCGCTGTATGCGCGTGCCGGCCTGGGGACCACCATCTTCTCGCCGCTGGCCTCGGGCCTGTTGACCGGCAAGTACGACCAGGGCATCCCGGCCGATGCGCGGCTGGGCCGCCCGGGCATGGAGTGGTTGCAGGACATGGTGCTGGGCGGGGACGCCGAGGCCCGGCTGGGCCAGGTGCGCCGCTTCAGCGAGGTGGCGCGTGCGCTGGGCCAGTCCCCGGCCACCCTGGCCATTGCCTGGTGCCTGCGCAACCCGAACGTCTCCAGCGTGATCCTCGGCGCCAGCCGGGTCAGCCAGCTGCTGCAGAACCTGCAGGCGCTGGAGGTGCTGGAGCAGGTCGATGCGGCCGGCTGGGCGCAGGTCGAAGCCGTCTTCGCCTGACTGCCCTTTGTAGAGTCGAGCCAAGCTCGACTCCGGCCCTGGGAGAGCAGTCGAGCAGAGCTCGACTCTCCAAAGACGCTACACCATTTTGATTGATGGCAACTATCGAATTTCCGGATTCGATCATTAATCTCATCAATCAAATTGAGAATGGTTGTTGATTGTAAACTGAGAATCATTATCATTTAACTCGTCCCTCGCACGAGTCCAGATGCTCATGAATGCTCAACCTGTACTGCTGCGCCCCGAAACGCTGACCCTCCGCGATCGTCCGGTCCGCGTCGTTCCGCCGGAAGAGGTCATCGACAGCGAAGCCCTGCTCAAGGGCCGTCGTGAAATCCTGATCCAGCATGGCGACCGCTTCTATCGCCTGCGGCACACCAGCAACGACAAGCTGATCCTGACCAAGTAACCGCGGCCTGGTCGCCCGCCTCCCTCCCTCCTGCCGGCAACGCCGACAGGGTGGGCGACCCGTCCGCGCCCGCTCTCTCCCCCTCGGTCTATCGCGCGCATCCTCCGGGTGTGCCGGTAACCGGGGGTTCCCTTGCCTGACCGAACGAAACCGATGACCCGCCATACCGCCCTTTGCCTTGCTGTCTGGATGGCCCTGCCGCTGTCCGCCCATGCTGCCGCCGCCACCGCCGCGCCCGACGCGCGCGAATTTGATCGCGTGCAGGTCACCGCCACCCGTACCGAGCGTGCGGTGAGTGATGTGGCCGCCACGGTCGATGTGATCGACCGCGAGCAGATGGACCGGCACCTGGTGCAGGACATCAAGGACCTGCTGCGTTACGAGCCGGGCCTGTCGGTCAACCGCAGCGCGGCCCGCTTCGGCCTCGGCAGCATCCGCATCCGTGGCCTGGACGGCAACCGCGTGCGCGTGCAGACCGATGGCATCGCGATGCCGACCAGCTTCAACATTGGTTCGTTCTCCAATGCCAACCGCAACTTCACCGACCTGGACACGCTCAAGCGCGTGGAGATCGTGCGCGGTCCGGCCAGCTCGTTGTATGGCTCGGACGCACTCGGCGGCGTGGTCGCGTTCGTCACCAAGGATCCGGCCGACTACCTGAAGGACGGAAAGGACAGCTACGTCGGCCTGAAGTTCGGCTATGACGGCGAGTGGAAGGGCCTGCTTGGCGGCGTCACCACCGCCTTCGGTGGCGAGCACTGGAGCGGCATGGTCAACATCAACCATCGCCAGGGCCAGGAAACCGTCAACAAGGGTGACGTGCGAAGCCTCGACAACACCCGCACCGCGCCCAACCCGCAGGACCGCGATGGTCGCAGCGGCCTGGCCAAGCTGGTCTACGCGCCGAGCGAGGACCAGCGTTTCCGCCTGACCGTGGAAGGCAACGAAGACAAGACCGAGACCAACGTGCTGTCGTCGATCGACCGCACCACCACCACCGGCATGAAGGCGCGCGACAAGCAGAACCGCACCCGCGTGTCGTTCGCCCATGAAATGGATGCGCTGGACAAGGGCTTCGCCGACAGCCTGCACTGGCAGGTGTACAGCCAGAACAGCGAGACCACCCAGGTCACCGACGAGGACCGCGCCAACCGCAGCCGTCGCCACCGCGAGTTCACCTTCGACCAGCGCGTGTACGGCCTGCAGGCGCAGTTCAACAAGGCCTTCAGCACCGGCAGCGTCGAACACGCGCTGACCTACGGCTTCGAGGGCGCACGCACCGAGATCCGCCAGAAGCGCGATGGTTTCCAGGTGCTGGCCAACGGCCAGACCAGCACCACCATCCTGCCCGATGCATTCCCGGTGCGCGATTTCCCGATCAGCAAGACCACCGAGCTGGGCCTCTACGCGCAGGATGAGATGCGCATGGCCGGCGGCAAGCTGTCGCTGGTGCCGGGCGTGCGCGTTGACCGCTACGAGCTGAAGCCGGAGGTGGACAGCATCTTTGCCGAGGACAATCCCGGCGTGCCGGTGGCCAAGCTGACCAAGACCAGTGTCTCGCCGAAGCTGGGCATGGTCTATCGCTTCACCGATGAGTGGTCGCTGTTCGCCGGCTACTCGCATGGCTTCCGTTCGCCGCCGTACAACGACGTCAACCTCGGCTTCACCAACTTCGCCTTCGGCTACACCGCCATTCCCAATCCGGACCTGAAGCCGGAAACCAGCGATGGCATGGAGCTGGGCCTGCGCTTCCTGTCGCCGGCCGCCTACGTCAGCGTCAGTGGCTACTACAACGAATACAAGGACTTCATCGAGTCGCAGTCGCTGGTCGGCACCAACGCACAGGGCCTGATGGTGTTCCAGTCGCGCAACATCGCCGACGCGCGCATCTACGGCGCCGAGCTGAAGGCCGGTGTCGACTTCGGGCAGATCAGCCCGGCCCTGCAGGGCTGGGCGCTGCGCAGTGCGGTGGCCTGGTCGCGTGGCGACAACAAGACCGAAGACACGCCGCTGGATTCGGTCGACCCGCTGCGCGGCACCGTCGGCCTGATGTACGACACCGAGACCTGGGGTGTCGAGCTGGCTGGCACCTTCGTCAAACGCAAGGACCGCCTGGCCAGCACCACGGCCTATCGCCCGGCGGGCTACGGCGTGACCGACCTGATGGCGCACTGGAACTTCGCGCCGGGCGCGACCTTCAATGTCGGCGTGTTCAACCTGGCCGACAAGCGCTACATCGATTGGTCCAACGTCGGTTCGACGCTGCTGCCGACCAGCCGTGTGCTGGACCGCTATACCAGCCCGGGCCGTACCTTCTCCGCCAGCCTTGCCGTTTCCTGGTGACCTCATGAGCCGAGCATTGTCCGCACGCAGGAACGACTCCATCGCCGCACCGAACGGTGCGGCCTGGCCGACCCCGGCACAGCTGGCCACGCTCGGCACCGTGTTGTGCCTGTACCACGCCGACGGCAACGAACTGGGCGGCTGGCGCCAGGCGGTGCGCGTGCATGCCTGCCAGGGCGTGGACAGCGAGGGCCTGCGCGAAAGCCTGTGCTTCCTCGATGGCCGCGGCCGCTGCGTGTGGCGGTTGTACCTGCTGCCGGACAGCGATTTCCTGGCCTGGGACAGGCTGGTGGCCGCGCTGCCGCCGGGCCCGGAACACGACAGCGATGCCAGCGTCGGTGAGCGGCTGTGGCGTCGCCTGGCCGGCCACCTCGGGGGCCAGCGCTGGCGGTTGTGCGCGCTGCGCCTGCATGCGGCCGACGATGGCCGCACCCTGGCCGCCAGCCTGTCGACCCTGTCCTCGCTGGGCGCCGTCACGGCGCGCCGCATCGCACGCCTGGAAGGCGCCGAAGGCGAGCTGGCAATCGACGACTGCTGCTGCGCCGACGCCGCACGGCGACCGGCACCGCGGATACCCGGCGACCTGCCGCTGATCCGTCTTTGAACCTGATGGAACGCCTGTCGGCCACGGATGGCCTCTCAACAAACCTGCAACCCTGAAGGAAGACCCCGATGAAGTTCCAGACAGCCAGCGCCCTGCTGTTGCTCGCCGCCAGCGGCGTGGCCAGCGCGCAGCCCTCCGACATCGCCCGCGACCATGACAGCATCCTCGCCATGCAGGGCGAGTACACCGTGGATTTCGCCTTCGACGAGACCGTGCTGCTGAAGCCCGGTTACGAACGCGCGCCGGCGATGCGCAGCGGCGGCAACGAAGTGGTCATCGTGGTGGAAGACACGCCGAAGCGCATCGTGCTGCAGCACCTGCTGCTGGACGAAAAGAGCGGCCACATCACCAAGCACTGGCGCCAGGATTGGGTGTACGAAGCGCCGAACCGCTTCGAGTTCAGTGCCGACCAGACCTGGCAGGTGCGCACCATTCCGGCGGCGACCAACCAGGGGGCGTGGACCCAGTGCGTGTATGAAGTGAGCGACGCACCGCGCTACTGCGGCACCGGCAAGTGGACCTACAGCAACAACGTGCCGAGCTGGACCAGCGACCTGAGCTGGCGTCCGCTGCCGCGTCGCGAGTACACCAAGCGCAGCGACTACAACGCGCTGGCCGTGATCAACCGCCACACGCTGACCCCGAACGGCTGGACCCACGAGCAGTTCAACACCAAGGTGCAGCGCAATGCCGATGGCAGCCAGGTGGAGATCGCGCGCGAGTTCGGCTTCAACGATTACGTGAAGACCACCGAGATCGACTTCACCCCGGCCCGCAACTACTGGAAGGCCACCGCTGGTTACTGGGCCAAGGTGCGCCAGCGCTGGGACGGCTTCCTCGGCCAGGCCCCGGGCGTGCACCTGAAGACCAAGATCGACGGCATGGCGATGATCATCCCGCTGTTCACCCAGGCCGAAGAGATCCAGGCCGGCAAGAAGGTGAAGGACAAGCAGATCGACGAAGTCTTCGCCAAGTACGTGGAAAAGGCGCCGAAGGAAGGTTGATCGCCGCCGCGGTTCCGGTGAGGTGCCGGGCGCGCCCGGCACCGCATCCACGCATGGCGTGGATCTACCAATTCCCCGCTTTGGTGGGTGCCGAGCTTGCTCGGCACGCTCCTCCGTGCATCCACGCACGGCGTGGATCTACCGGTCCTTCGTATTGGTAGGTGCCGAGCTTGCTCGGCACGCTCTCCGGTCCGACGCCGCTTCAGGCTTCGCGCAAGGCAAGGGCCGGCGGCGCATGCAGGATGCGCCGCGTGCCCCACCAGCCGGCCAGCAGGCTCAGCCCGATGCCAACCAGCCCGCCCAGCAGCAGCCCCGGCCACGGCGGCAGCAACGGCAGCTCGAACACCTTCTGCGAGACCGCCACGCCGATGGCCGCCGCCGCGCCAACGGCCAGCAGCGCCGCCAATGTGCCCAGTGCGCCGAACTCCACCAGCACCGCGCCGCGCAGCTGACGCCGGGTCGCGCCCAGCGTGCGCAGCACCGCGCTGTCGTAGCGGCGCTCGCCGGCCGTGGCCTGCAGTGCCGCCAGCAGCACCAGTACGCCGGCCAGCAGGCTGAACACCATCACCAGCTGCACCGCCTGCGCGACCCGCTCCATCACATCGCGCACCTGCGAGATCACCGCATCCACGTCCAGCAGTGACAGGTTGGGCTGCGCGCGCACCAGTTCACCCAGCCCGGCCGCCCTGCCGGCCGGCAGATGGAACGCCGACAGCAGGTTGTGCGGGGTGTCGCCTACCGCGTTGGGGTTCAGCAGCACGAAGAAGTTCGGTCGGAACGTGTTCCAGTCCGCCTTGCGCACGCTGGTGACGGTGAATTCGCGCTCCTGTTCACCGACGGCAATGCTGATGCGGTCGCCGATAGCCACCCCGTAACGCTTGGCCCAGCCGATCTCCACCGACGCTTCCGGCGCCGTGCTGTCGGCCGTCCAGAACGTGCCATCGACCAGCGTGTTGGCCGGCGGGAAGCTGCTGCGCCAGCTGAAGTTCAACGGCCGGTTCTCGTCATCGTCGTCGCGCTGGCCTTCGCCGGATGCCGGCTGCCCGTTCTGTTCCGGCGTGCGGTCCACGCGCAGCGGCGGCTTGCCGTTGATCGCGATCAGGCGGCCGGTGGCCATCGGTTCGATGCTGGCGTCGTTGGCGCCCAGTCCGCGCAGCGCGGCCAGCACGCTGTCGCGCTGTTCGGGCTGGATGTTGATCAGAAAGTAGTTCGGCGTATCCGCAGGCAGCCGCTCGCGCCACTGCTGCAGCAGGCCAGGACCGGTCACCGCCAGCAGCAACAGTGCGCACAGCGACAGCGACAGCCCGACCAGCTGCATCACCGCCAGCATGCGGCGCCGGGTCAGCGCGGCCAGGCCCAGTCGCCAGTTGCCATGCAGGCGGTGCTGCAGGCCGCGCAGCAGCTGCAGCAGCACGAAGCCGACCACACCGGCGGCCACTGCCAGTGCGGCCAGTCCACCCAGCACCCACAGGGCCAGCTTCAGGTCGCCGGTGACCTGCACCGCCAGCAGCAGGCTGGCCGCCAGCGCCGCGACATAGGCCAGCAGCGATGCCGGTGGCAGCGCGGCGAAGGAGCGGTTGAGCACGCGCATCGGCGGCACCCCGCGCAGGCGCAGCAGCGGCGGCAGGCCGAAGCCGAACAGCAGCAACAGGCCGATGCCGGCACCGGTCAGCGCCGGCATCGCTTCCGGCAGCGGCAGGCGCTGCGGCACCAGGCTGCCCAGCACCTGCACCAGGCCTTCCTGCGCGGCCATGCCCAGGCCGATGCCGAGCGCACAGGCCGGCACCGCCAGCATCAGCAGCTGCAGTGCCAGGCCGAACAGGATGTCGCGCTGGCGTGCGCCCAGGCAGCGCAGGATCGCTACCTGGTCGATGCGGCGCAGGGCGAAGCGGTTGGCCGCCAGCGCGGTTGCCACGCCGGCCAGCAGCACCGCCAGCAGCGCGCTCAGGCCGAGGAAGCGCCCGGCCAGGTCGAACGCCTGGCGCACGCCACGCTGGGTGTCGTCCACGCTCAGCAGGCGCAGGCCCTTGACCTGCGGCAGCAGCCATTGGCGCAGCCCGGCCACCTGATCGGCCGCTCCGGCGAACATCAGCCGGTAGTTGATGCGGCTGCCCGGGCCGAGCAGGCCAGTGCCCTCCACATCGGCGCGGTTGACCAGCAGGGTGGGCGAGAGGGTGAGCAGGTCACCGCCGGCATCCGGCTCGGCCTCGATGATGCCGGCAATGCGCAGCGTGCCGGCGCCGAACTCGAGGTCATCACCGGCCTTCAGCCCCAGCCCCTGCAGCAGGCGTGGATCGGCATAGGCCTGGCCCCTGGCGGGCATGCCGGCGTCGGCGATCAGCGCACCGCCGGGCGTGGCCCGCACCCGCAGCGCGCCGCGCAGCGGATAACCGGCCTGCACCGCCTTGATGCTGGCCATCTGGCTGGCCTCGCCGTGGAACAGCACGCTGCCGAAGCTGGCGATGCGGGTGTAGGCCAGTCCGCGCCGCTGTGCTTCTTCGGCGAAGGCCTGCGGCGGGTCGTCGCGCCCGGCGATGCCGAGGTCACCGCCGAGCATTTCCGCCGCACTGCCGGTCAGGGCCAGGTTGACCCGGTTGACCAGGGTGCCGACCGCGGTCATCACCGCCACGCCCAGCACCAAGGCCGCGAACACGGTCAGCAGGTCGCCGGCCAGCGCCTCGCGGCGCAGCGCGCGCCACGCATGGCGCAGCAGGTTCATGCTGCCGCTCCGCGCTCGACCGGCAGCAGGCGGCCGTCGTCGATGCGGTGGATGTACTGGCAGCGCTGGGCCAGGCGCAGGTCGTGGGTGACCAGCACCAACGTGGTGCCGCTGCCGGCGTTGAGTTCGAACAGCAGGTCGCTGATGTGCTGGCCGGTGGCGTGGTCCAGCGAGCCGGTCGGTTCGTCGGCGAACAGGATGCGCGGGCGGGTGACGAAGGCGCGTGCCAGGGCCACGCGCTGCTGCTCGCCGCCCGACAACTGGCGCGGGTAGTGACGGGCGCGATGGCCCAGGCCGACCTGCGCCAGCACTTCGTCCACCCGCACCCGGTCTTCGCGGCCGGCCAGCTCCAGCGGGAGCGCGACGTTCTCGGCGGCGGTCAGCGCCGGCAGCAGGTGGAAGCTCTGGAACACGAAGCCGACCTCGCGTGCGCGCAGCTGGGCGCGGGCTTCCTCGTCGAGACGGCCCAGTTCCTGGCCGGCCAGCGCGATGCTGCCGCGGCTGGGCAGGTCCAGCCCGGCCAGCAGGCCGAGCAGGGTGGTCTTGCCGGAACCGGAGGCGCCGACGATGGCCACGCTGGTGCCTTCATGGACGGTCAGGGTGATGTTGTCCAGTATGTGGACTTCACCCTCCGGGCCCTGCACGGACTTGCCGACCTGGTCGACGGCGATGGCGACGGGCGCGCTGCGGGGGGACAGGCTGTCGATGAGGAGACTCCAGATGCGCAAGACGGAATGGAGCCGGCGAGCCGGCGCGATGATGGTGCTGCTGCTAGGGTTCCTGCTGTTGCCGGGGCTGGCCTGTGCCAAAGGTCCGGCAGGCACCGTGCTGGTACTCGGCGACAGCCTCAGTGCTGCCCACAATATCCCCGCCGACGCCGGCTGGGTCAGCCTGCTGCAGCAGCGGGTCAGGCAGCAGTCGAAAACCCCGGCACGCATCGTCAACGCCAGCATGAGCGGGGAGACCACCGCCGGCGCGCTGACCCGCCTGCCGGGCCTGCTGGCGAAGGAGAAGCCGACCGTGGTGGTGATTGCGCTGGGCGGCAACGACGCGCTGCGTGGGCTGACCCCGGCGCAGGTACAGGGAAACCTGGAGAAAATGGTGCAGGCCAGCCAGAAGGCGGGCGCCCGGGTGCTGCTGCTGGGCATCGACGTGCCGCCCAACTACGGGCCGGCCTATCGCCAGCGCCTGGCGGCCGCCTACAAGGCGCTGGCCACGCAGTACAAGGTGCCGCTGCTGCCGTTCCTGCTGGAGGGCGTGGCGCTGCAGCCGGGCATGATGCAGGCCGATGGCCTGCACCCCACGGCACAGGCGCAACCGAAGGTGCTGGACAACGTCTGGCCACTGCTCAGGCCGCTGCTCTGAACCGATTGATGACCTCTTGACGGAACTTCACATCGCGTCCACCGTCGATCCGGCATGTTTCACAAAGCTGAAGTTAGAGGGAATCACATGCGTCAGACGAAGGAGACCTCCGGCTTGGTGCTGGTGGTCGAAGACAACCGCAACATCTCCGAGATGATCGGGGAATACCTGGAAGGTCGCGGCTTCGAAGTCGACTATGCACAGGACGGCCTGGATGGCTACCGCCTCGCGGCGGAAAACAGCTATGACGTCGTGGTGCTCGACTTGATGTTGCCGCGCCTGGATGGCATCGAAGTGTGCCGTCGCCTGCGCAACGATGCGCGCAAGTCCACCCCGGTGCTGATGCTCACGGCACGCGACACGCTGGACGACAAGCTCACCGGCCTCGGGTTCGGCGCCGATGACTACCTGACCAAGCCGTTCGCGATCCAGGAACTGGAGGCCCGCCTGCGCGCGCTGATCCGCCGCGAGCGTCGCCAGGTCGGTTCGGAAGTGCTCAAGGTCGCCGACCTGGTGCTCGATCCGGTCAGCATGCGTGCCACCCGTGCCGGTACCGAGCTGCAGCTTTCGCCGATCGGCCTGCGCCTGTTGACCATCCTGATGCGCGAATCGCCGCGCGTGGTCACCCGCCAGGAGATCGAACGCGAGATCTGGGGCAATGGCCTGCCGGATTCGGACACCCTGCGCAGCCACCTGTACAACCTGCGCAAGATCATCGACAAGCCGTTCGACCGTCCGCTGCTGCACACCGTGCAGAGTGCCGGCTACCGCATTGCCGATATCGCCCAGCCGATGGCCTGATCGGGGCTCGCGCCGGTGCAGCAGCAGGCCCGGCCGGGGCATGGCCATGGACGAGGGCAGGGGATGACCGGCTGGCGTTGCCGCCGGTCATCGCCCGTGCACCCGCACGGCGCGGCGCGCTGCCTATAATCGCAGCGCTCTGACCGGGACCCCGCAATGCCGCACGGCCTGCCGCGCAAGATCCGTATCGCCTTCATCCTGCAGGCAGTGCTGGCCAGCCTGGGCATCCTGCTCGGTGCCTGGCTGGTCTCGCTGGTAATCAAGCACAGCCTGGTCGGCGCGGCCCTGCGCGAGGAAGCGGCGTACTACTGGACGCTGCACGAGGCTTCGCCCGTGCAGCCGCCGCCCAACACCCAGAACATCCGTGGCTACCTGCTGGAAAGCGGGCAGTCGGCGTTGTCGCTGCCGGCCAACCTGCGCAACCTGGAACCCGGCTTCCACGAACTGCCCAAGGATGACCAGCTGGTGCTGGTCGACGTGCGCCCGGCCGGCCGCCTGTACCTGGTGTTCCTGCGCTCGCGTGCGGAAATGCTGGCGTTCTGGTTTGGCATCGTGCCGGTGCTGTTGACCCTGCTGGCGGTGTATGGCGCCAGCTGGGTGACCTACCGCGCCTCCAAGCGCCTGGTGTCGCCGGTGAACTGGCTGGCGCGGCGCGTGTCGCGCTGGGACCCTGGCCACCCCGAGGCGGCCGATCTGGAGCCGAACAAGCTGCCGGCCGACATGCAGGGCGAGACCCGGCAGCTGGCGGCCGCCCTGCATTCGCTGGCCAACCGGGTCAGCGCGCATGTGGCGCGCGAGCGCAATTTCACCCGCGATGCCAGCCACGAACTGCGCACGCCGCTGACCGTGATCCGCGTCGCCAGTGACATGGCACTGGGCGATGAAACGCTGCAGCCGCGCCTGCGCCGCAGCCTGCAGCGCATCCAGCGTGCGGGCCGCGACATGGAAGCGGTGATCGATGCGTTCCTGATCCTGGCCCGCGAGGCCGATGTCGAGCCGCAGTTCGAGCTGTTCGACGTCAACGATATCGTCCGCTATGAAGTGGACAACGCCAACGAACTGCTGGGCGCGCGGCCGGTATCGGTGCACCTGCACAGTGATGGCCCGGTGCAGCTGCATGCGCCGCCTCGGGTGCTGCAGGTGGTGGTCAGCAACCTGGTGCGCAACGCCTGCAGCTACACCGACGAAGGGCGCATCGACGTGCACGTGCTCAACGACCGTGTGGTGGTGCGCGACACCGGCATCGGCATGTCCGCCGAGGCACTGTCGCGGGCGTTCGAGCCGTTCTACCGCGCCGAGCCCAGCCGTCCGCAGGGCACCGGGCTGGGCCTGTCGATCGTGCGCCGGCTGTGCGACCGCTTCGGCTGGAAGGTCAGCCTGGCCAGCGAGCCGGGGCAGGGCACCGAGGCGACGGTCATTTTCCGCTGAGCCGCCGCTTGCTACCTCGGTAGTCGCCGACCCTGGTCGGCGCTTTCACAGGATGCAGGTGGACGCATTCATGCCAACCAAGGTTGGCATCTACCGGAGCGCGTGCGCGTGGCGCCCTCCGGCATATGCCTCCCTCAGTTGCAGTTGACCTTCGGCGCCACCGCCTTGGTCCAGATCGCGTAGCCGGCCGGGGTCATGTGCAGCATGTCTTCGCGGAACAGCTTCGCATCCGGCTGACCATCGGCGCCGAGCATCGGCGTGTAGATATCGGTGAAGCCGGTATTGGGCAGCTTTGCCACGGCAGCCTTGATCAGCGCGTTGGCCTCGTTGATCGCCGGCAGCAGGTGCGCGCGCGACGGGCTCGGCTTGATCGACAGGTATTCCACCTTCGTCTTCGGCAGGTCGCGATGCACACGCTGCACGAAGGCGACCACATCGTCCCGCACCTGCACGGCAGTGCGGCCGCTGTTGAGGTCGTTGTCGCCGGCGTAGAAGAACAGCTTGCATGGCGCATACGGCACCACGATGCGGTCGGCGTACCAGGTGCTGTCGCGCACTTCCGAGCCGCCGAAGCCGCGGTTGAACACCGGCTGGCCGGGGAAGTCGGTGGCCAGGCTCTCCCAGAAGCGGATCGAGGAGCTGCCGATGAACTCGATGCCGCCGCGCGGCGGCGGATTGGCCTGGTCGGCGCTGGCGAAGCGGGCCATGTCACCCGCCCAGGCCACGTTCGAGACCTGTTCGGGCACCTGGGGCGGCTTGGCCGGGCTAAGGGCCTGGGCCAGCGGTGCGGCGGTCAGCAGGCCCAGCATCAGCAGGCAGGTACGGCGACGGGACATCAGGCGCTCCAGCGGGGAAGGAAGCCTCCATCATAGGAGCAGGGGCTGGCCGGGTGCTTGCCGTTGGCAGGCCATTCGGCCGGGCCGCCGGGGGTATGGCTGGCGGCCTTGTGGCAAAATGGCCGCCATCTGCCTATTCCTGTGCACCCATGATTCCCTGCCGTGCGTCTGAGCGGTCGCTGCGCCGCGCTCCTGTTGCTGGATCTTCCTCCCGTGGCTGATCAGTTCGGCCACCTGCCCCGCGGCCCGCGCCGCATCTTCCAGGCCGCCCGCTGGTCCTGGCAGGGTCTTCGCGCCGCCTGGCTGCACGAGTCCTCGTTCCGGCTGGAGGTCTACCTGCTGATCGTGCTGACCCCGGTCGCGATCTGGCTGGGCCAGACCCCGGTCGAACGCGCGCTGATGATCGGCTCGATGCTGCTGGTGCTGGCGATGGAGTTGGCCAACTCGGCCATCGAGGCGGTGATCGAACGCTACGGCAGCGAAATCCACGAACTGGCCGGCCGCGCCAAGGACATGGGCTCGGCGGCGGTGTTCGTGCTGATGATGAACGTACTGCTGTGCTGGGCGCTGGTCGTGGTTCCGCACGTGCTGGCCGGCAGCTACGGCTGAAACCCCATTCCCCCACTGCCTTGAAGAGTTTCCATGTCCTTTGAGTTCCTCGCCGACCCCAATGCCTGGGTGACCCTGTTCACCCTGAGTGCGCTGGAAATCGTGCTCGGCATCGACAACCTGGTGTTCATTTCCATCGCGGTCAGCAAGCTGCCGGAAGAACGTCGCCCGTTCGCACGCAAGCTCGGGATCGCCGTGGCGTGCATCACGCGTATCGCGCTGCTGGTGTCGCTGGCCTATCTGGCGCACATGGCCGCCAACCTTTTCACCGTGGCCGGCATGGGCATCTCCATCCGCGACCTGGTGCTGATCGTCGGTGGCCTGTTCCTGATCATCAAGGGCTTCATGGAGATCAAGGAACTGATCAGCGGCGGCGAGGATGAAGATCCCAGCACGACCAAGGCCTCGGCCGTGTTCGGCTACGTCATCGCGCAGATCGCGGTGATCGACATCGTGTTCTCGCTGGACTCGGTGATCACCGCCGTCGGCATCGCCGACCACATCCCGGTGATGGTCGCCGCCATCCTGCTGTCGGTGATGGTGATGCTGCTGGCCGCCAACCCGCTGGGCCGCTTCATCGATGCCAACCCGACGGTGAAGATGCTGGCGCTGGCCTTCATCCTGCTGATCGGTGCGGTACTGATCCTGGACGGCCTGGACGTGCACGTGCCCAAGCCCTACATCTACGCCGCGATGGGCTTCTCGGTGCTGGTGGAGTGGCTGAACCTGCTGATGCGCCGCCGCGCACGCGAACACAACGTGCCGGGCGCCGGCAACTGGTAAGCGCGTGATCCAGAACCCCCGGCACTGCCGGGGGTTCTGCGTTGCAGGGCTTGTCGGGGCATACCCGGCGGAGCGCCACGCGCCATCTGTGAAGTGGAGGCAACAGTGTTTCCCCGCTGCGGGGCTTAATCCTGCAGGGCGATGCGCGCAGGCTACGCGCTCTCTTCCCAAGGCCTGCCCCACGCAGGAACCCGCCATGAATTCCCGAGCCGCTCTGCTGGCCCTTGCCGTCGGCGCCTTCGCCATCGGTACCACCGAGTTCGCCCCGATGGGCCTGCTCCCGGTCATTGCCGACGGCGTCGGCGTGAACATCCCCACCGCCGGCATGCTGATCACGGCCTATGCCGTGGGCGTGATGCTGGGCGCGCCGGTGGTGACCCTGCTGATGGGCCGGTTCGGCAGGCGCACCGCGCTGATGCTGCTGATGTCGATCTTCGTGGTCGGCAACCTGCTGTCGGCGCTGGCCCCGAACTACGGCCTGCTGTTGCTGTCGCGGCTGGTCACCAGCCTCAACCACGGCGCCTTCTTCGGCATCGGCGCGGTGGTTGCCGCCAGCCTGGTGCCGAAGGAAAAGCAGGCTGCCGCCGTGGCCACCATGTTCATGGGCCTGACCATCGCCAACATCGGCGGCGTGCCGCTGGCGACCTGGGTCGGCCAGCAACTGGGCTGGCGCCTGTCCTTTGCCGGCACCGCGGTGCTGGGCCTGGTCGCGATCACCGCGCTGGGCTTCGCGCTGCCGGCATCGGCCCCCGGGCCCCGTCCGGATGTGCGCCGGGAACTGAAGGCGATCCTGCAGCCGCAGGTGCTGCTGGCGATGGGCACCACGGTGCTCGGTGCCGGTGCGATGTTCACGCTCTATACCTACGTGGCGCCGGTGTTGACCGAGTTGACCAGTGCCTCCAACGCCTTCATTGCGATGTCGCTGGCGCTGATCGGCATCGGCTTCACCTTCGGCAACGGCATCGGCGGGCGCCTGGCCGACTGGTCGCTGGATGGCGCCACCCGGATCCTGCTGGCGGTCCTTGCCGTGCTGATGTTCGTGTTGCCGCTGGCCTTCATGAGCCACGCCACGGCGGCGCTGGGTGTACTGCTGTTCGGCGCGGCGACCTTCGCGATCGTGCCGCCGCTGCAGATCCGGGTGATGCAGGCTGCCAGCGAGGCGCCGGGGCTGGCGTCGTCGATCAATGTCGGTGCGTTCAACCTGGGCAATGCGGTGGGTGCCGCGTTGGGCGGTGCGGTGATCAGCTCGGGGCTGGGCTATGCGGCGGTGCCGGTGGCTGGTGGGTTGCTGGCGGCATCGGGGTTGCTGCTGGCGTGGCTGGGGCGTCCGCGCGCTGCGGTGGCCGAGGCTTGCTGAGGGGTATGGGGTTCCGGCAGGGCTTGCAGCCCTGCACCCGCTGCAATCAACAGCAACGGCAACAGCAACAGCGGGCATTCCGTGGGATGGCGGGGTGGGTCCGGTTGAGGGGGACGCCGTAAACCCATCCATGGGGGCTTGGTCGCGGCATCCATGCCGCTCACACCCCCTCAACCGGACCCACCCCGCCTTCGACAGTTTCCTGTGATCTGTTGGAACCTGCTGCTGATGGTGGGTGCCGACCGTTGGTCGGCACGAATGCCTGGAGCATGGGCTTTTGCTTTTGCTTTTGCTTCTTTTCTGATCTTCCCGCGGTGTGCAGGAAACCGTATGAGGCCGG
>NZ_JAOEDV010000065.1:0-25749 GCF_029837545.1 Stenotrophomonas sp. GD04024
TGCAGCAGGTCCCGCACCCGGTAGTTGCCGGCCGCCCGGCCATGCAGCTGGCGGGCGGCGAACAGCGCGCCGCGGGCAAAAATGTCGCGGTTGCTGGCCCGGTGCACCAGCTCGATGCGCTCACCGGGGCCGGCGAACTGCACCAGATGCTCGCCGACGATATCGCCGGCACGCAGGCTGGCGTAGTGCGGCTGCGCCCCACCCCGCTGCGCGGCCGCCCCCAGGGTCAGCGCGGTGCCCGACGGCGCGTCCTTCTTCTGGGTGTGGTGCGATTCGACGATGTCACAGTCCCAGCCGGCCAGCGCCTGTGCGGCGCGCTCGACCAGCTCGTCCAGCACCGCCACGCCCAGGCTGAAGTTCGAAGCCCAGACCAGCGGGATCTTCGCTGCCGCGGCCTCCAGCGCCTGGCGCTGCGTACTGGAGATGCCGGTGGTGCCCGACACCAGGCCCGCGCCCCGCTCCACGCACAGCGCCAGCATCGGGTCGAAACCCTCCGGCAGGCTGAAGTCGATTGCCACATCGAACACCGGCGCGCCGGGCAGCTCGCTGGCGGCGAAGAACGGCACGCCGTCGACCACGCGCTGGGCCGGCGCGCGGCCGGTCACCGCCGCCACGATCTGCAGGGTTTCGGGGTGTTCGGCGGCCAGCCGCAGCAGGGCCTGGCCCATGCGCCCGGAGGCGCCGTGAATGAGCAATCGCAGGGGAGTCTGGTTCATGCCCGCAGGCTAGCGGCAGCGCACCCGCTCCGGCAAGCGCCATCGCTGCTACGCTGCATGCCCTTTCACGCAATGGATGGCAGTTCCACCATGCAGATCAGCGAACAACTGGTGCTGGTCACCGGCGCCGGCCGCGGCCTTGGCACGCACATTGCCCGCGCCTTCGCCGCGCAGGGTGCGCGCGTCATCGTGAACTACCACCGCAGCGAGGCCACCGCACGGGCCCTGGCTGCCGAACTGGGCGGACAGGCGATCGCGCTGCCGGCCGACGTCACCGATCGCGCCCAGGTCGACGCCATGCTGCAGCAGGCGCTGGCGCACTTCGGCCAGGGCGTCACCACCGTGGTCAACAACGCGCTGGCGAGCTTCTCGTTCAATGGCGATGCGCGCGACAGCGCTGCCGATATCGGCTGGCCGGCCTTCCAGGCCCAGTTCGAGGGCAGCGTGCGTGGCGCGCTCAACACCGTGCAGGCCGCCCTGCCCGGCATGCAGGCGCGCCGTTTCGGCCGCGTCATCAACATCGGCACCAACCTGTTCCAGAACCCGGTCGTGCCCTACCACGACTACACCGCGGCCAAGGCCGCGCTGCTGTCACTGACCCGCACCCTGGCCGGCGACCTCGGCCCGCATGGCATCACCGTCAACATGCTGTCCGGCGGCCTGCTGCGCACCACCGATGCCAGCGCTGCCACGCCCGAGGCGGTGTTCGACTACATCGCCGCCAACACCCCGCTGCGCAGCGTCACCACCCCGGCCGAGTTCGCCGATGCGGCGCTGTTCTTCGCCAGCCCCTGGTCACGCGCGGTGACCGGCCAGAACCTGGTGGTCGATGGCGGGCTGGTGCGGGACTGAGCCGATGCGCATCTCCGAGGTCAGTCGCCTGACCGGCGCCAGCGCCAAGGCCATCCGCCTGTACGAGGCGCGCGGCCTGCTGCCACCGGTGCCGCGCGTGAACCGCTACCGCGACTACAGCGAGCAGGACGTGGCCTGGGTGCAGCTGATCCGCCAGGCGCTGGCACTGGGCATCACCCTGGCGGCGGTCTCCCGGCTGCAGGGTGGCGATGGGCGGCTCGACTGGCCGGCCGTGCTGGCCCTGCTGGAGCAGCAGCGCAGCCGCATTGCGTGTGAGCGCGCACGGCTGGAGCAGGTCGAGCTTGACCTGCAGCAGGTCAGCGACGAACTACGGCAGTGGCTGCACTCCGGCAGTGGCGACTGCGTCCTGCAACCCAGCGGCTGCCCTGTCGGCGCCTGACCCGGCGTTTGACTCTGCCCCAGGGGCATAGCCCAACCTCGCGCACTTTCCATTGCCCGAGGTTGCCGTGTCCCGCTCCATCCTTGTCCTGCTGGGCCACCCCGACCGCGACAGCCT
The DNA here is from genome assembly GCF_029837545.1 of Stenotrophomonas sp. GD04024. Taxonomy (NCBI): domain Bacteria; kingdom Pseudomonadati; phylum Pseudomonadota; class Gammaproteobacteria; order Lysobacterales; family Lysobacteraceae; genus Stenotrophomonas; species Stenotrophomonas sp. GD04024. The sequence goes on from NZ_JAOEDV010000065.1 coordinate 2,086, forward strand.
GTGCGGCGCCCTCGCCCAGCGCTACGCCACCGCTGCCGAAAACGCCGGCCACCGGGTGCGCCTGATCGCATTGGGCGAGCTCGAATTCGACCCGGTGCTGCGCCACGGCTACCGCCAGATCCAGCCCCTGGAAGCCGATCTGCAGGACGTCGCCGATGCGATCGAAGCCTGCGATCACCTGGTGCTGGTCTATCCCACCTGGTGGGGCGCGATGCCGGCCCTGCTGAAGGGCCTCTTCGACCGCGTGCTGCTGCCGGGGTACGCCTTCCGCTACCGGCGCGATTCGGTGTGGTGGGACCGGCTGCTGGCCGGCCGCAGCGCACGGGTAATCACCACCCTGGACACACCGCCCTGGTATTACCGCTGGATCTACCGCGACCCGGGCATTGTGCAGATCCGCACCACCATCCTGGCGTTCTGCGGCTTCCGCCCAGTGAAGATCAGCCGCCTCGGTGCGGTGCGCAGCAGCACGCCGGCGCAACGCAGCAGCTGGCTGGCGCTGGCAGCGGAGCTGGGGTCCCGCGCCAGGTAGGCCCACGCCATGGGCAAGGCGCGCGAACCAAGGTTCGCACCCACCTGGGGCGCTCGTTGCGCGTGTCGCGTTTGCCAATTGACCCCCGCGCACGGCGCGACAAGGCTGTGGGCCCTTCCTCCAGCCCAGGCGGGCCCCATGAAATCCGCGACGGTCTTCAGCAGATGCGCAAGGAAGACAGGCTTTGCCGGGACCACCACCACCCGCTACCGGCTGCTGGAGGGCGCCCTGCTTGTCGTGAATCACCAACGCGCCAGCGAACACCGGGGCTTCTATGTGAATGCCGGGCTCTACTTTCCAGAGCTGCTTGAGTATCCGCTTGCGCCTTGCGACCTGGAAACTGCGTTCAGGTACCGCTCCAGCATTCCCACGCCGCATGTCGACTGGCGGATCGAAGAGACGCCCGGCCTGCGCCGGGCCTTCATCCAGCAGGATCTGGATGATCTGCTTGAGGCAGGCAATCGTGATGCGCTGAAAGGCCTGCTGCTCGGTGCCCTTGCCGATGTGGCGGGCTTCGCGGAAGCCCACGGAAACCGCGAGTCGGTGCGGCGGTTGAATCGGGACGGAAACTTCCGCGCGCTCATCCGCAGGGAGGTCTGAACCCGGGAGGCGTGCGAACCAAGGTTCGCACCCACCGGGTGAAGGTCGCACCCACTGCGCGAAGTTCACACCTATCGGGCGGCCGCAGCCGAGCAAGCCCGGCGCTACTTCTTGGTCGGCCCGCAGCTGTCGCAACCGCCACATGCGCCACCGCCGCCCGTAGTCGGCGGCGCGATTTTCCGGCCCAGCGCCTGCAGCCAGGCAGCGCGGCCCGGCTTCAGCAGGGCCAGCGCCAGTGCGCCGCGCACCCTGCGCACGGTGCCCGGGAACTGCTTCTTCAACACCACCCAGGCGCTGACCAGCACGGCCACCGCGATGATCAGGTATTGCAGCAGCAATCCGCTGTCCATCAGCCGCCTCCCAGCGCCCGGGTCACCTGGTAGGTGATCAGCGCCGCCACGTAGGCCGCGGCGAACAGGTAGAACGCCGAAAAGGCCATCGTCTTCCACGAATTGGTTTCGCGCTTGATGGTGGCCAGCGTCGAGATGCACATCGGGGCGTAGATGTACCAGACCAGCAGCGACAATGCGGTGGCCAGCGACCAGCCGTCGCTGATCAGCGGGGTCAGCGCCTGGCTGGCGGCATCGTCATCGGCCGCCGACAGCGCGTACACAGTGGCCAGCGAGGACACGGCCACTTCGCGCGCGGCCAGGCCCGGGATCAGCGCGATGCAGATCTGCCAGTTGAAGCCCAGCGGCGCGAAGAACACCGCCATCGCGTGCCCGATCTGGCCGGCGTAGCTGTAGTCGATGGCCGGCATCGTGGCGCCCACCGGCGCCGCCGGGAACGACAGCAGCACCCACAGCAGGATGGTCAGCGCCAGGATGATGCCGCCGACGCGCTTGAGGAAGATCATGCCGCGCTCGTACAGGCCCACCGCCAGGTCGCGCACATGCGGCAGGCGGTACGACGGCAGTTCCAGCATCAGCGGATGCTCGCTCTTGTCGCGGCGCCACTTCTTCATGATCCACGACATCGCCAGCGCACTGAGGATGCCGGCCGCATACAGGCCGAACAGCACCAGGCCCTGCTGGTTGAACACGCCCCACACGGTCTTCTGCGGGATGAACGCACCGATCAGCAGCGCATACACCGGCAGGCGCGCCGAGCAGGTCATCAGCGGCGCGACCAGGATCGTGGCCAGGCGGTCGCGCGGGTCCTGGATGCTGCGGGTGGACATGATGCCCGGCACCGCACAGGCGAAGCTGGACAGCAGCGGGATGAACGAGCGGCCGGACAGGCCGGCTGCCGCCATCATGCGGTCGAGCAGGAAGGCCGCACGCGGCAGGTAGCCGGACTCTTCCAGCACCAGGATGAAGAAGAACAGGATCAGGATCTGCGGCAGGAACACCACCACGCCACCGACGCCGGCGATGATGCCGTCGGTCAGCAGGCTGGCCAGCGGCCCTTCCGGCAGCACGCTGCCGACGAAGGCGCCGAGCCAGGCGAAGCCGGCCTCGATGGCATCCATCAGCGGCGTTGCCCAGGCGTAGACCGCCTGGAAGATCAGGAACATCACCACCGCCAGGCTGACCAGGCCGAACACCGGGTGCAGCAGCCAGCGGTCCAGCGCGTCATCGATCTTGGCGGTACGTGCCGGCATGCGCACGGCCACCGACAGGATCTGGCGCACCTTGGCGTGGTAGTCGATGCTGCCTTCCGGGCCCGGCACCGGTGCATCCAGGTGCGGCACCATCGCATCCAGGCGCTCGACCAGCGCCTTGGCACCCTGCTTGCGCACCGCCACGGTTTCCACCACCGGCACGCCCAGCTCGCGCTCCAGCGCAGCCACGTCCACCTGGATGCCGCGGCGCTGGGCGGCATCGACCATGTTCAGCGCCACCACCATCGGCTTGCCCAGCTCGCGCAGCTCCAGCGCGAAGCGCAGGTGCAGGCGCAGGTTGGTGGCATCGATCACGCACAGCAGCACGTCCGGCGCGGCTTCGCCCGGGTAGAAGCCGCGGCACAGGTCGCGGGTGATCGCCTCGTCCAGGCTGGCCGGCTGCAGGCTGTACGCGCCCGGCAGGTCGAGCACGGCGAATTCTCGGCCGGACGGCGCACGCAGGCGGCCTTCCTTGCGCTCGACGGTGACGCCGGTGTAGTTGGCGACCTTCTGCCGGCTGCCGGTCAGCTGGTTGAACAGGGCGGTCTTGCCACTGTTCGGGTTGCCGACCAGCGCAACGCGCAGGGGAGCGGTAGAGGCAGTAGCGGTCATGCACGTCGTTCCTGGCTGGCGGCGTCAACCACGACGCGCTTGGCTTCACTGATGCGCAGCGCGAACCGGGTGAACCCGACCTGCACCAGCAGCGGCTCCCCGCCTACCGGGCCCTTGGCCACCAGGCGCACTTCCTCGCCCTTGACGAAACCCAGCTCGCGCAGGCGACGGGCAATGGCATCGTTGGCATGCAGGTCCTGCACGGATTCGACCACGGCCGAGGTGTGCAGCGGCAGTTCGGACAGCGTCATCTAGCGTAATCTCTGCTGGATGTAAATGGTTCTCGATTCTAACATTCCCGCGTCGCGTCATGGCCCATGACCAATGGCCCGCTATGATCCATACAGGTATGGAGTGACCCTGGAATCCCATGAACGATGCTTTGCAGATCGAGCGCCGTGGCGCCGTCCTCACCCTCTGGCTGAACCGGCCGGAGCTGCACAACGCCTTTGACGCCAGCCTGATCGCGCGGCTGACCGCCGCGCTGGAAGCCGCCGGCCGCGATGATGCGGTCCGCGCGGTGGTGGTGGCCGGCCACGGCGCCTCCTTCTCGGCCGGGGCCGACATGCAGTGGATGCGTGGCATGGCCGCCGCCAGCGAGGCGGACAACCGCGAGGACTCGCTGGCCCTGGCAAGGCTGATGCGCACCCTGGACGAGCTGCCCAAGCCGACCCTGGCCCGGGTCCACGGCGCCGCCTTCGGTGGCGGCGTCGGCCTGGTCGCCTGCTGCGACATCGCCATCGCCAGCACCTCGGCCCGCTTCGGCCTGACCGAAAGCCGCCTCGGCCTGCTGCCGGCGGTGATTTCGCCCTACGTGATCGAGGCCATCGGCCCGCGCCAGGCCCGGCGCTGGTTCGCCACCGGCGAGCACTTCGACGCCGATACCGCCCTGCGCATCGGCCTGGTCCACCAGCTGGTCGAGCCCGAGCGCCTGGACGAGGCACTGGAACGCCAGCTGGCCCTGCTCGACAAGGCCGGCCCGATCGCCTCGTCCACCGCCAAGCAGCTGGTCCGGCAGGTCCGCGACAGCCATGACCGCGACGCGCTGGATCGGGATAATGCCGCGCTGATCGCGCGCCTGCGGGTCTCCGCCGAGGGCCAGGAAGGCCTGGGCGCGTTCCTCGACAAGCGCGCCCCCCACTGGGTCACGGAAGCCTGAACATGCTCGATCATCTTGGTTTGACCAGCGCCGACCTGGCGCGCAGCAAGGCCTTTTTCCTGCACGCGCTGGCGCCGCTGCAGATCGGCGTGGTGATGGAAGTGACCGCCGAACAGAGCGGCGCCCACGACCACATCGGTTTCGGTAGCGACGGCAAGCCGTTCTTCTGGCTCGGCAATGGCGGCACCGCCAGCCACGGCGTGCACGTGGCCTTCGCCTGTGCCAGCCGCGCGCAGGTAGATGCCTTCCATGCCGCCGCCCTCGCCGCCGGCGGCCGCGACAATGGCGCCCCCGGCCTGCGCCCGTGGTACCACCCGGATTACTACGGCGCCTTCGTGCTCGACCCGGACGGCAACAACATCGAAGCGGTCTGCCACCGCCCCGGCTCCGAGGTGGAGGCATGAGCGACTACGTCCGCATCGTCGAAGTCGGTCCGCGTGACGGCCTGCAGAATGAAAAGCAGTCGGTGTCCACCGCCGACAAGATCGAACTGATCAACCGCCTGTCGGCCACCGGCCTGCGCAGCATCGAGGCGACCAGCTTCGTCAGCCCGAAGTGGATCCCGCAGCTGGCCGATGCCGCCGAGGTCTATGCCGGCATCCAGCGCAGGCCCGGCGTCAGCTATCCGGTGCTGGTGCCGAACGAACAGGGTTACGACCGTGCCCGCGCGGTCGGCGTGGAGGAAGTGGCGGTGTTCACCGCCGCCTCCGAAGCGTTCAACCGCACCAATACCAATGCCGGCATCGACGAGTCGCTGGCCCGTTTCGAGCCGATCCTGCGCCGTGCCGCCGCCGATGGCGTGCGTGTGCGCGGCTATGTGTCCACCGTGCTCGGCTGCCCCTACCAGGGCGAAGTACCGCTGGCCGACGTGGTGCGCGTGGCCCGTGCCCTGCACCAGATGGGCTGCTACGAAATCTCGCTGGGCGACACCATCGGCGTCGGTACCCCGCGCAAGGCACGGGCCATGCTGCAGGCGGTCGCCGCCGAGATTCCGATGGCGGCGCTGGCCGTGCACTTCCACGACACCTACGGCCAGGCCATCGCCAACATCGCCACCTGCCTGGAAGAAGGCGTGCGCGTGGTCGACAGCGCCGTGTCCGGCGCCGGTGGCTGCCCGTATGCCAAGGGCGCCAGCGGCAATGTGGCCAGCGAAGACGTGGCCTACCTGCTGCAGGGCCTCGGCCTGGACAGCGGCGTGGACCTGCCGGCACTGGCCGAGACCGGCTGCTGGCTGGCCGGCCTGCTCGGCCGCGCCACCGCCAGCCGCACCGGACAGGCGCTTGCCGCCGCCGGCTGACCGCCGCACCGCGCCGCCACGCAAAGGCGGCGCAGTGCACAACAGCGACGGTCGTGGCTTCCGTTAGAATCGGCGGTTCTCGAACCTGCAGGACCGTTCAATGCAGCTGTCTTCCGTACGTGCCGTGATCACTGGCGGCGTCTCCGGGCTCGGCCTGGCCGTGGCCCAGCACCTCGTCGCCCAGGGCGGCAAGGTGGCCCTGTTCGACCTCAACGACGACAAGGGCGCAGCCGCCGTTGCCGAACTGGGTGCCGACAAGGCCCGCTATTTCAACGTCAACGTCAGCGATGAGGCGGCCGTCTCGTCAGCCATCGATCAGGCCCACGATTTCCTCGGTGGCCTGAACGTGGCGATGAACTGCGCCGGCATCCTCGGCGCCGGTCGCGTGCTGGGCAAAGAGGGCCCGATGCCGCTGGCCGGCTTCCAGGGCACGGTGATGGTCAACCTGGTCGGCAGCTTCAACGTGGCCAAGGCCGCGGCCAACCGCATGCAGCACAACGAGGCCGGCACCGACGGCGAGCGCGGCGTGATCATCAACACCGCCAGCATCGCCGCCTATGAAGGCCAGATCGGCCAGGCCGCGTATGCCGCCAGCAAGGGCGGCGTGGTCTCGATGACGCTGCCGATGGCGCGCGAACTGTCGCGCTTCGGTATCCGCGTCAACACGATTGCGCCGGGCGTGTTCTGGACGCCGATGGTCGACGGCATGCCCGAATCCGTGCAGCAGTCGCTGGCCGCCTCGATCCCGTTCCCGTCGCGCCTGGGCAAGCCGGAAGACTTCGCCAGCCTGGTTGGCTTCATCCTCGGCAACACCTACCTCAATGGCGAGACCATCCGCCTGGACGGCGCTACCCGCCTCGCTCCGAAGTGATTCCCCCGGGCGCCGGGACGGCGCCCTCCCCCAACGACCAACATCATCATGAAAGCCAACGACATCAAGAAGGGCAACGTCGTCGAGTACAACAACGGCGTGTACCAGATCCGCGACATCGAGCGCAGCTCGCCGCAGGGTCGCGGCGGCAACGTCCGCTTCCGCTTCATCATGTACAGCGTGCCGGGCGGCAACAAGCTCGACGCCAGCTTCGATGCCGACGACAACCTGGTCGAGGTCGAACTGCTGCGCCGCCAGTCCACCTATTCGTACAAGGACGGCGACGCCTTCGTGTTCCTCGATGACGAGGACTACACCCCGTACACGCTGGACGCGGACGTGATCGGCGACGACGCCGGCTACATCACCGACGGCCTGACCGGCATCTACGTGCAGGTCATTGACGAGCAGCCCGTGGCGATCCAGCTGCCGGCCTCGGTGGTGCTGGAAGTGATCGAGACCCCGCCGGAACTGAAGGGTGGCACCGCCACCAAGCGCCCGAAGCCGGCCAAGCTCAACACCGGTATCGAGATCATGGTGCCGGAGTACATCGTCAACGGCGAACGCGTGCTGGTGAACACCGCCACCGGTGAATTCGCCGGACGCGCCGACTAAGCGCCTCGAGCTGCCTGCGGCGCACGCCGCCACAGGCAGCATCTTCGTGCAGCCGGGCACTGTCCCGGCTGCACGGATCACTTACGGCTGCTGGGCACCGAAATTACCGCAACCGTGGTACTGGCGCGTGCCAATGGTCAGATTCACCTTGGCGTCGAATGATTCGCCACTCATGTCGTCCTGGCAGGTGGTGCGCTGGAAGCTGAGCTTGACGTCGGTACCATCGGCCGCCTTTCCGCTCCAGCCATCGGCGCCTTCGGTGGGCTTGGCCACGTCGAAGCGGCGCTCACCATAATCCACTTCCACCTGCAGGCCGGGCCTGTCGCCATCCACGACCGCCAGCCAGCCCGGTTCGTTGCCGGTGGCACGGAACGCCGCGTTGCCCGCGCTGCCATCGCCCTCGGTGGCCTCCACCGCGTGGCATTCGCGGTCCGGCTCGCCCTTCAGGCTCAACAGGCCGTCATCGCTGCCCTTGGTCCAGAAGCTGTTGCCCTGGCCATCACCATACTTCGCACCCGACGCCGCGCGCTCGGAGGTCATCGCAAAGGTGCGATCGCCAATCACCACCGTGGCCGCATCCTCGCCATTGAAGGTCGCGCGCACGTTCAGATCGCCGCATTGGTACAGGGTCTCGCTGCCGGCGCCGGTGCTGGCAGCCGGTTCGGGCGCGGCCGGCGGCGCGGCATCATTGCCGCCCGCGGCGGGCGGCTGTGCCGGCTGGCACGCGGCCAGCACCAATGCCAGGGAGGCTGCCAACAGACTGGGAACTACACGCATGGCTCGACTCCTTGTCGACACGACTGAGAGGTTCGACCCTATCACCTGGCGGTGAGCGGGGCCTGAAAGCGGCCTGACCACGCTCACGCGGCCAGCACCGCCATCGACAGCAGTTGGGCGCCGCCGTCGCCGGAACTGCAGGTCCACACCCGCAGCAGGCGCAGTTTCAGTTCGCGCTCGCGGTCCTGCCGGCACACCGCCAGGCGCACGTCGCTGGACAACAGCGCCAACCGCCCGCACAGCAGCGTCTCCACCGTGTCCACCTGCAGGCTGCGCACCTGCAGGTGGCCTGCGAGCCACTCGCCCAGCCAGGGCAGGTCGAGCATGCGCCCGCCCTGGCCATCCATCATGAACAGCGCTGGCGATACCAGCGTGCCCAGCGCATCGTGGTCACCGGCCAGCAGTGCCTGGCACAGACGCTGCTCCAGTGCGATCAACTGCAGTTCATGCAGGTCTTCAACGATGTCCCGTTCCATCCGCGGATCCTTCCGGCATCGGCCGGCGCCTGCGCAGGCGTTGCGCGATCCATTGCCGCGCGCCCTGCACCACTACATAGAAGACCGGCACGAAGAACACCGCCAGCACGGTCGCGCTGACCATGCCGCCGAACACGCCGGTTCCGATCGCCTGTTGGGTTTCCTTCGACGCGCCCTGCGCCAGCATCAGCGGCACCACGCCCAGCGCGAACGCCAGCGAGGTCATCACGATCGGCCGCAGGCGCAGCCGCGCCGCCTCCAGCGCCGCTTCGGCCAGGCCGCGCCCCTGCTGCTGCAGCTGTCGTGCGAACTCGACGATGAGGATCGCGTTCTTCGCCGACAGCCCGATCACCGTAATCATGCCCACCTTGAAGAACACGTCGTTGGGCATGCCGCGCAACAACACCGCCGCGACCGCACCGAGCAGGCCCAGCGGCACCACCAGCATCACCGCCAACGGGATCGACCAGCTCTCGTACAGCGCCGCCAGCACCAGGAACACCACCAGCATCGACAACAGCAGCAGCCACGGTGCCTGTGCGCCCGATTCGCGCTCCTGCAGCGATTGGCTGGTCCACTGCAGGGCGAAGCCGGAGGGCAGCTGCCTGGCCAACCGCTCCATCTCCGCCATCGCCTGGCCGGTCGACACGCCCGATGCCGGTGCGCCGGACAGATTCAGCGCCGGGAAACCGAGATAGCGCTGCAGCTGCAGCGGCGCCTCGGTCCAGTGCGGCGTGACCAGTTCGGACAGCGCCACCATGCCGCCTTCGCTGTTGCGCACGTACAGCTTCAGCACGTCCTCCAGTTCCATCCGGTGCGGTGCGTCGGCCTGCAGGATCACCTGCTGCAACCGGCCCTTGTTGGGGAAATCGTTGACGTACTGCGAGCCCATCGCTGCCGACAGCGTGCTGCTGATGTGCTCGAAGCCCACGCCCATCGCCTCGGCCTTGGCGCGGTCGATGTCCAGCCGCACGCTGGTGCCGGCCGGCAGGCCATCGGCATGCACCTCCGACAGCAGCGGGCTGGCCTCGGCCAGTTTCAGCAGCTGCTGCAGGGCCGCACGCAACTCGGCCTGGCTCTGCCCGGTCCGCGCCTGCAGGGCGAGCGAGAAGCCGGATGAACGCCCCAGGCTGTCGATTGCCGGTGGCATCACGCTCATCACCTCGCCCTCGGCGACGGCCGCCATCGCCTTCTGCGCCGCCGCCACCTCACTGGCTGCGGTAGCACCGGCGCGCTCGCCCCAGTCCTTCAGCATGGTGTAGGTCAGCGCCGCGCTCGGGCCCGAACCGGAAAAGCTGTAGCCGAGGATCGACTGGTTGGAGCCGATGCCCGGGCGCGACGCCACGTGCCGTTCGTAGGCTTCGACCACCGCCAGGGTGCGCTCGGCCGTGGCTTCGGCGGGCAGCTGGATCGAGGTCATGAAATAGCCCTGGTCCTCTTCCGGCAGGAACGCGCCGGGCAGCCAGTGCAGCCCCAGCAGCAACGCGGCCACCAGCGCGGCGAACACGCCCATCACCCGCCCGCTCCGCTGCAGCACCGAGGCCACGCCGCGCTGGTAACGCCCGGTCATCCTCTCGAAGCCACGATTGAAGGCGCCGAACAGCCCGCCACGACCGTGATGGCCATGGCTGTTCGGGCGCAACAAGGTCGCGCACAACGCTGGCGTGAGGCTCAGCGCCAGCAGCGCCGAGAACAGGATCGACACCGCCATCGCCACGGTGAACTGGCGGTAGATCGCGCCCACCGAGCCGCTGGCCAGCGCCATCGGAATGAACACCGCGGTCAGTACCAGGGTGATGCCGATCACCGCGCCGGTCAGCTCGCGCATCGCCTTGATGGTGGCCTCGCGCGGTGGCAGGCCCTCCTCGGCCATGATCCGCTCCACGCCCTCGACCACCACGATCGCATCGTCGACGATGATGCCGATCGCCAGCACCATGCCGAACATGGTCAGCACGTTGATCGAGAAGCCCAGCGCCAGCATCACCGCGAAGGTGCCCAGCAGCGCGATCGGGGCGACCAGCGCCGGAATCAGCGTATAGCGCCAGTTCTGCAGGAACAGGTACATCACCGCAAACACCAGCAGCATCGCTTCGAGCAGCGTCTGCACCACCTTCTGGATCGAGATCTTGACGAACGGCGCGGTGTCGAACGGAATGCTCGACTCCACGCCACGCGGCAGCAGCGGTGCCAGCTCGGCCATGCGCTCGCGCACTGCGCCGGCGGTTCGCACTGCGTTCGCGCCCGGGCGCAGCTGCACGCCGGCCGCCGTCGCCGGATGGCCGTCTTCCCGCGTGCCCCAGGCGTAACTCTGCGCGCCCAGCTCCACGCGTGCGACGTCACCCAGCACGACCCGCGAACCGTCGGCGGCCGCCCGCAGCACGATGGCGGCGAACTGTTCCGGCGTGGACAACTGGCCATCGGCGCTCAGCGGCACGGTGATGCGCTGGCCGGGGACGGCCGGCGAATCGCCGATGCGGCCCGGCGAGATCTCCAGGTTCTGCTGCTCGATGGCGGCGGCCACATCGCCCATGGTCAAGCCATAGCCGGTCAACCGGGTCGGGTCCAGCCACACCCGCATGGCCTGCTCGGCACCGAACAGCTGCACGCGGCCGACGCCATCGATGCGGCGCAGCTCTTCGATGATGTTGCGCGCCATGAAGTCACCCAGCGCCGCCTCGCTGACGCTGGCATCCGGCGAGCGCAGGCCGACCAGCATCAGGAAGCCGGAATCGGCCGCTTCCACGAACAGGCCGTTCTGGCGCACGCTGCGCGGCAGGCGGGGTTCGATCGCCTTGATCCGGTTCTGCACATCCACCTGCGCCAGCTCCGGGTTGGTCCCCGGCTTGAAGGTGGCGGTGATCGAGGCTTCGCCGGAGGTATCCACCGACGATTCGAAGTACAGCAGGTGCTTGACGCTGGACAGCTCGCGCTCGATCAGGCCGACCACCGCGTCGTTCAGCGTCTGCGGGCTGGCCCCCGGGTAGCTGGCATAGATGCTGACGCTGGGCGGCGCGACGGCCGGATAGCGCTCCACGGCCAGGCGAGGAATCGCCAGTACGCCCGCCAGGATGATGAAGATCGCCAGCACCCAGGCGAATACCGGGCGATCGATGAAGAAACGTGCCATGTTGGATTTCCCTGGAGAGACTGGCCCGGGAAAGGCTCAGCCCTTGCTGCCGGCCTGCATCGCACCGGCGCTGGCGACCGGCCGCTGCCAGTCGCGCGCATCGACCACCACGCCTTCCTGCAGGCGCTCCTGGCCCTCGACCACCACCCGCTCGCCGGCCTTCAGCCCGTGCCGGACCAGCCACTGGCGATCAACGCTGCCGTCGACCTCCAGCGTGCGGATCACCGCCTTGCCATCGCCCGCGATCACCCAGGCATAGGCCTGGCCACCCGCGCTGCGCAGCACCGCCTGCTGCGGCACGGTCAATGCACTGGCCGGGGCGCCACGCGGCACCCTGGCACGCACGTACATGCCGGGCAGCAACTGGCGCTGCGGATTGTCGACCAGGATGCGCAGGATCACATCACCGGTACGCGCATCGACGTTGATGCCGGAGAACAGCAGCTGGCCGCGTTCGGACAGCGGCTTGCCGGCCGCGCCGATGATCGTCACCGGCAGTTCGCCACCGCCGGCGGCGCTGCGCTGCAGCGACTCCAGCTGCGGGGCCGGCTGGCGCACGTCGACGTAGACCTGGTCGATCTGCTGCACCACCGCCATCGGCTCGGCATCGGCGACCCCGACCAGCGCGCCTTCGCTCACCAGTGCCTGGTCGATGCGGCCGGCAATCGGCGCACTGACCGTGGCGTAGCGCAGGTCGAGCTGGCGGCGGGCCAGGATCGCGCGTGCTTCGTTCACTGCCGCGCGTGCCTGTTCGTACTCGGCACTGGCATCATCGCGATGCTGCTGGCTGACCGCCTGCGCGGCAGCCAGCGCATGCAGGCGCTGCGACTGCACGCGGCTGCGGCCCAGCGCTGCTTCACTGCGCTGCAGCGCAGCCAGCGCCGAATCGACGTCGGCACGGAATGCCGCCGGATCAATCTGGAACAGGGCCTGGCCAGCACTTACTTCGGCGCCCTGCTCGAACAGGCGGCGCTGCACGATGCCGCCCACCTGCGCGCGGATCTGCGCCGTGCGTACCGCGGCCACGCGACCGGGCAGTTCGTCGTCACGCTGCACCACCTGCGGGCCGACAATGACCACGCTGACGCGCGGTGCGGCTTCGGGGGTGGCTTCGGGGGAGGAGCAGGCCGTCATGGCCAGAGCGATGGCCGCGATCAACGCGGCCGGAGTCCTGAAGGTTCTCATTGCTGTGCACAATGCCGCGCGGGCGGCTGAAAGGTCCTGAAGAACGCAGTGTGCGGGGCGATGATGGGGTTTCGATGGAGGAACTGTGGAGATACGATGGAGGCAAGCACCTTAAGGCCCCGCCCCCGCATGCATGCCTCCCCTGCCCTGGCCGCCCTCGTCCTGATTGTCGAGGATGAGGCCGAGATCGCCGATATTCTCACCGCCTATCTGGAACGCGAAGGACTGCGCACCCTGCGTGCCGCCGATGGCCACGGCGCGCTCGACCTGCACCGCAGCGCCCGCCCCGACCTGGTCCTGCTGGACGTGCAGCTGCCTCGCCTGGATGGCTGGAGCGTGTTGACCCAGCTGCGCCAACGTGGCGAAACGCCGGTGATCATGCTGACCGCGCTGGACCAGGACCTGGACAAGCTGACCGCACTGCGCATGGGCGCCGACGACTACGTGGTCAAGCCGTTCAACCCGGCCGAGGTGGCTGCGCGCGTGCGCGCCGTGCTGCGGCGTACGCTGCGCGCCTCGCGCGTGGATGCACCCAGCGCGCTGCGCGTGGGCCCGCTGCTGATCGACTCGGCAACCCATGCCGTGCACGTGGAGGGCGACGGCTACAGCCATGAAGTCCTGCTCACCCTCACCGAGTTCAAGCTGCTGCACTGCATGGCATTGGCCCCCACGCGCATCTTCAGCCGCAGCGATCTGATGCACGAGTGCCTGCCGGAGAGCGAGGCGCTGGAGCGAACCGTCGACAGCCATGTCAGCAAGCTGCGCCGCAAGCTGGATGAGGTGGGCATGCTCAATGTACCGGCCAGCGTGCGCGGCGTCGGTTACCGGTTGATGGCCGACCGCTGATGGGCACCCTGCGCCGCTCCGGCCTGAGCCGCCACATCATCGTCTCGATGTCGCTGATGGTGATCGGCGTGATCGTGATGATGATCCTGTCGTCGTGGCTGTTGTATGCGGTGCTGGTCGAGTTCTTCCCCGGCAGTGCCGAGGAGCCGGAAAGCTGGCTGCCTACCGGGCCGGAGCTGGCGTGGATGGTCGGGGTGATCCTGACCGGACTGGCCCTGGCCATCGCCGCCTCGTTCCGGCTTGCGCACCGCATCCTGTCGCCGTTGAATTCGCTGGTCGACAGCGTCCGCGCGCTGGCCGGCGGCGATCTCGGTGCACGCGCCAGTGTCGAAGAAAACTCGCCAGGCGAAGTGGCCACCCTGGTCGAAGACTTCAATGCGATGGCGCGGCGCCTGCAGCACATGGAGAGCGAGCGGGCCATGTGGCACGCCGCCATCGCCCACGAGCTGCGCACGCCGGTGACGATCCTGCGTGGCCGCCTGCAGGGGCTGGCCGAAGGCGTGTTCCAGCCTGACGAATCACAGTTCCGCAGCCTGCTTGCCCAGGTCGAGGGCCTGTCGCGCCTGATCGAGGACCTGCGCGTGCTGAGCCTGTCCGACAATGCAAGGCTGGACGTGCGCCGCGCGCGCACCGACGTGGTGGCCGAGGTGCATTCGGTGATGACCCTGGTCGACCCGCAGTTCCGCACCGCCGGTTTCGTGCTGGAACTGGAAACCAGCCGTGAGGAACACAACGCGCACTGCGATCCGACCCGGCTGCGCCAGGCGCTGCTGGCGCTGCTGGAGAACGCGCGGCGCTACGCCAGCCCGGGCAAGGTACGGATTGCCGTGCATGACACGCCGGGGCATGTACAGGTGGCCATCGAAGACGAGGGACCGGGCATCGACCCCGCCCTGCACGCCGATATCTTCACTCCGTTCATGCGCGCCGACGGTTCGCGTTCGCGCCAGGGCGGCGGCAGCGGGCTCGGCCTGGCGGTGGTCAAAGCCATCGCCGACGCGCACGGTGGCCGCGTCTACTGCATCCCGGGCAGCGCCGGCGGCAGCCGCTTCGTCATCGAACTGCCGCGCCAGTAGGCGAGCTGGCGGCCTGCGTGCGCAGGTGAGCACCAAGCGCGGCCAGATTGGCATCGATCGCATCCATTTCCTCGCGCTGGTTCACCGGCAACTGCTGGCGCAGCTGCAGGCGCAGCGCCTGCCACGCCGGCACCGCCTGCGCACTGGCAGTGGCCACGGCCTGCATCAGGAGCGCCTGTTCGTCGGCCAACGGCAATCCATAGCCATCGCCATGCAGCAACGTACCCGGACGCAGCCATTGCCCACTCTGCTCCAGCAGCCCGCGCAGGTTGCGGGCCTGGGCACTGTCCGGTGCACCCAGCAGCTGCCGCTTGAGCACATCGCGCGCGCGTAGTTCGGCACGCCGTTGCGCAGCCTGCTCCAGCAGCAGCAGGCCCGCGCTGGCGCGCAGGTCGCCCTGCAGCAGCCACGGTGCCCGCTGCCGTGCGGGCAGCTTCAGCCAGCCGCGTACATCGCGCGTGGGCAGCGCCAGCTGGCCGGCAGCCACATCGAACAACTGCTGATAGTGGTCACGCGCCGAGGCAAAGTAATAGCCCTGCGCCTGTGCTGAATCGCGATCGGCCAGCACGTGCTCGTCCAGCACCTGCAGGCGCGCCAGCCGGCGCTTCAGCCCGCGCGGACTCAGCTGCGCCAGGCCGGCGCTCCCAAGCCGTGGCACGCCGGCCTGCAGCAGCTTCGCGGTTTCCACCGCGCAGTTGTTGCTGACGAAGTAATAGCGCCCGTCATAGCTCCAGTGCACCTGCGCGGTGCGCTCGAGCAGGCTGACGATCTCGTCGCGATCCAGCTGCAACGGCAGCGACTGCAGGCCGCGAAGTTCAACCTTGGTGTACTCGTCCACCACCTGCTGCAGTGGCAGCACGAACAGCCGCGAGGGGTAGCCGCCGGTCAGGCCGCGCCAGTTTGAAATCTGCACGTCGCCGACAAAGGCGCGGAACGACAGCACGCGGTGGTACTCCAGGTCCAACCGACAGTCCGGGCCTGGCGCGCGGCCGGGCCGGCAGATCACCAGCCGCAGCATGCTGTGGCCCCAGCGGCTCATCGGTTGTGCGCTGCCTTCGGCAAACAGGTAATCCACCGCGTAAACCCGTGAGGGATCCAGCTGCAGCAGTGATGCCGCCCCCTCCTCCGGCTCCGCCTGCAGCAACGGAACGCGGCTATCGCACTGCGGCTGCGGCAGCGACGGCGGCGTGCCGAAGTGCCCCTGGTACCACTGCGCCAGTGCCGGGCGACGGCAGGTGAACTCGGCATCGAGCACGAAATGCTCGGCATTCACCGCCAGATACTCAGCCGGATCTTTCAGCTCATAACCGTCCGGGCTGCGAGCACGGAAGTCGTTGTGGCCGCGACCGAGATGCCACGGCTTGCGTTGCCACCCTGCCAGATCGCGCCAACGCGCACTGCGCGACCAGCCAGCACCACCACGATCCGCGACATGGGTCAGTTCGTGCACCAGTGCGCTGCGTCGCGCCCGTCGCGCACCGGGCACGCGGTCGTCCAGCAGGTCGCGGCGCAGCGTGATGCGGCCAGCAAATGCACGGCCATGCACCTCGGCGGGCAGGTCAGCGCCCCAGCGTACCTGTACCTGGGTCGGCAAGGCACGTAGCAGGCCGTCCGGCAGCAGTGACTGCACATCGGCCAGGGTCTGGCCAGCCACCTGCTGCTGCACAGGGCTCAGCCCTGCCGGGTCGAGCTGCAGGCGGTCGGCTGCGTGCGCGACGTGGGCGATCAGCAGTAGCGCCACGCCATGCGTGGCTGCGTTGCGTGCAGATGTCATGGCGTTGCCGGCCAGCGGCCGGCACTACCCGAAGGCCGGATCAGCGCGCCAGCAGCGCGCGGGCCAGCTGCAGGTCGCTCTGCTGCTGGGCAGCGGCATCCTGCTCGCGCAGGTGGACCAGCGCGGCCTGCAGGCGTGCGCCGCGGATCTGGCCGTCGCTGGCGACGAACGCAGCGGCATCATCGCGTGCGGCCTGCACCACCTTGTCGTCGCCCGAGCTGCTGGCCGAGGAACCGGAGGAAGCACCGGTGGCCGAGCCGGCCGAGGTGCCTGCGAAGCTGGAAGCGAAGCCGGCCAGCGGCAGGGACAGCAGGGCAAGCAGAACAAGCGGACGGGTCATCGATTCGAAGCCGGTTGTGGGAATGCGTGGAGCGTAACGGGTACGTGAAGGATTTGCCCGGCTCAGACGTCGAACAGCTTGCCGGGATTCAGCCGCGCTTGGGGATCGAACGCGCGTTTGACTGCCTTCATCAGCGCGATCTCGGCCGGGCCGCGGGTGCTGTCCAGGTAGCCCTTCTTGACCAGGCCGATGCCGTGCTCGGCGGAAATGCTGCCATCGAAACGGGCCAGCACCTGGGCCAGCAGCTTGGTCACGTGCTCGCACTGCGACACGAAATCGGCGTCAGGGGTGTCGTCCGGCTTGAGCACATTGATATGCAGGTTGCCGTCACCGATGTGGCCGAACCAGACCACGTCGAAATGCGGATAGGCCTGCCCGATCAGCGCCTGGGTCTCGGCCAGGAACGCCGGCATCGACGAGATCCGCACCGAGACATCGTTCTTGTACGGTTTGTAGCGTGCAAGCGACTCGGTGATGCCCTCGCGCAGGCGCCACAGCTGGGCGGCCTGGGCGTCACTTGCACTGATCACGCCATCGCTGACCCAGCCGTTGCCCATGCAGTCCTCGAACGCCGCCATCGCCGCCGCTTCCTGCGCGTCGTCGTTGGCCGCGAACTCGGTGACCACGTAATAAGGGTGCACCTCGTCGAACGGCGCCTGCGCACCATGCGCCAGCACGTGCTCCAGCGCCCGCTCGGTGAAGAACTCGAAGGCCTGCAGCTGCAGGCGCGCGCGGAACGCGGCGAACACCTGCATCAGCACCTCGAAGCTGGGGACGGCCAGCAGCATCACATTGCTGGCCGGCGGCGGGTCGGTCAGCTTCACCGTCGCCTCGACGATCACCCCCAGCGTACCTTCCGAGCCGATCAGCAGCTGGCGGAAGTCATAGCCGCTGGAGTTCTTGATCAGGCCCTTGTTGAGTTCGAGCAGCTCGCCGCTGGCGGTGACCACTTTCAGCCCGGCGATCCATTCGCGGGTATTGCCGTAACGGATCACGCGGATGCCGCCGGCATTGGTGGCGATGTTGCCGCCGATCGAGCAGGAACCGCGCGCCGCGAAATCGACCGGGTAGATCAGGCCGTGGTCGAGCGCGGCGTTGTGCACCGCCTCCAGCGGCATGCCGGCCTGCACCACCAGCGTGCGATCGACCGCGTCGTAGGACAGCGCCTTGTTCATCCGCTCCAGGCTGAGCACCAGCTCGCCGTTGGCCGCCACCGCGCCACCGGACAGGCCGGTGCGTCCACCCGACGGCACCACCGGCACGCCCTCGGCCGCGCTCCAGCGCATCACCGCCTGCACCTCTTCAACCATGGCCGGCAATGCAATCGCCAGCGGCGCCGGCGTCCAGCGCCGGGTCCAGTCGCGCCCGTAATGCTCCAGGTCGGCCGGATCGGTCTTCAGTTTCAGGCCGGGACAGGCCTGCTGCAGCGAGGCAATGCGGGAATCGGTCATGACGGTCCAGCGCGGTGCGTGAAGAACGGGCAAGCGTGCCAGTGGCGCGCGCCAGCGTCCAGCCCCGCACCCGTGCAGATAGCTACGGATGCAACCAATTGCGCACTGCACCATGGCCGGTGCGATCTGGCATAGTGGTCAGCCCCTGTCCCACTGGCCGTGTTGCCCCATGTCGCCGAAGAAGACCTCGTTCCCGAAGCAGGATATCCGCGTGCTGTTGCTGGAGGGGGTCAGCCAGACCGCCGTGGAGGTGTTCAGCGCCGCCGGCTACAGCCAGATCGAAGCGCACACCAAGGCGCTGCCCGAGGACGAACTGAAGGCGCGCATCGCCGAGGCGCACATCGTCGGCATCCGCTCGCGTACCCAGCTCAGCGCCGAGGTGCTGGCCGAGGCCAAGCGGCTGATCGCAGTGGGCTGCTTCTGCATCGGCACCAACCAGGTCGACCTGGGCGCGGCCGAGCTGGCCGGCATCCCGGTATTCAACGCCCCCTATTCCAACACCCGCAGCGTGGCCGAGCTGGTGATCGCCGAGGCGATCATGCTGACCCGTGGCATCCCGCAGAAGAACGCCGAATGCCATCGCGGCGGCTGGTCGAAGTCGGCCAGCGGCAGCCATGAAGTGCGTGGCAAGACGCTGGGCATCATCGGCTACGGCCACATCGGCACCCAGGTCGGCGTACTGGCCGAATCGCTGGGCATGCAGGTGATCTTCCACGACGTGGAAACCAAGCTGGCGCTGGGCAATGCCCGGGCCGCGGCCAGCCTGGACGATCTGCTCGCCCGCGCCGACATCGTCACCCTGCACGTGCCGGAAACCCCGTCCACGCAATGGATGATCGGCAGCACCGAGCTGGCGAAGATGCGCAAGGGCGCGCACCTGATCAACGCCGCGCGCGGCACCGTGGTCGACATCGATGCGCTGGACGCGGCGCTGGCCAGCGGCCACGTCGGTGGCGCCGCGCTGGACGTGTTCCCGGTCGAGCCGAAGGGCAATGGCGATATCTTCGAATCGCCGCTGACCCGCCACGACAACGTGATCCTGACCCCGCACGTGGGTGGCAGCACGCTGGAAGCGCAGGACAACATCGGCGTGGAAGTGGCCGCCAAACTGGTGCGCTACAGCGACAACGGCAGCACCCTGTCGGCGGTCAATTTCCCGGAAGTGACCCTGCCCGAGCACGCCGACAGCCTGCGCCTGCTGCACATCCACCAGAACGTGCCGGGCGTGCTGTCGAAGGTCAACGAGATCTTCTCGCGCCACAACGTCAACATCGACGGCCAGTTCCTGCGCACCGACCCGAAGGTGGGCTACGTGGTGATCGACATCACCGCCGGCGAGGAACAGGCCGCCGCGGTGCGCGACGAGCTGGCCGCGATCCCCGGCACGCTGCGCACGCGCATCCTGTACTGAAAAAAGGGGACAGAGGGGATTAAGTCGTTGATGCCACAAACGACTTAATCCCCTCCGTCCCCTTTTTATCTCAACGTGCCAGCCACCTGTGTGCCATGCGCTGCATGGATTCATCGGACTGCGGGTCGGCCGCGACTTCGGTCACCGGCCGCCAGGCCAGCTCCAGCGATTCCTCGCTGAGCACGAAGGCTTCGCCACCCAGCGCACGGATCACGAAACGCACGTCGTAGTGCCAGTGCCCCGGCACGTCCTTGCGCTCTGGAATCCAGTGCTTGTCCAGATCGAAGATGGCCGGGTCTTCCAGCACCAGGCCGCCCAGGCCTGATTCTTCCTCGGCTTCCTTCAGCGCCACCCGGGCCAGGTCGCGGTCGCCGTCGGCGTGGCCGCCCAGCTGCAGCCAGCGCTGCAGCTTGCGGTGGTGGGTCAGCAGCAGGCGCTGGCCATCGGCGCTGACCAGCCAGCAGCTGGCGGTGAAGTGGCCGGTCAGCCGTTCGCGCCGGAACGGATCTTCCGGATCGTCCAACAATGTGCCGAATTCGGCAGCCAGTGCGTCGTGGGCCGGCTCGCGGCGGGCATAGTCCCGCAGCAGGCCACGCAGGCGATCGTCAAGCACGGCAAGGGTTTCGGCGGTCTGGCTCATGAATGGGCGGCGTCTGGAAAAATACTGCTCATTATCGCCGTTCATTGTTGCGATTGCGCTTGTGCGTTGCCTTCAGCTTTGGCTAAGGTACAGCGGGCCGTTCGCGCGGCCTTCACCATTCCAGGGTTGCCGGCAACGTATCGGCGGCCCACCCAATCCGATCACTAGGAAGTACTGCATGCTGAAAGCTCTGTTGAGGGTCAAGCCGGTCCAACCGGCCGGGCACGTCGATGCCGGCGAACCCATCGAAGGCAGCCTGGACGGCGAAGCCACGTTGAAACGGACCCTCACGGCTAAACACCTCATCCTGCTTGGCGTGGGTGCGGTGATCGGCGCAGGTATCTTCGTGCTGACCGGCCAGGCCGCGGCCAACCACGCCGGCCCCGCCGTCATGCTGTCGTTCGTGATCGCCGGTTTCGCCTGCGCCCTGGCAGGCCTGTGCTACGCCGAGTTCGCGGCGATGATGCCGGTCTCCGGCAGCGCCTATTCCTACTCCTACGCCACCCTCGGCGAAGGCATGGCCTGGTTCATCGGCTGGTGCCTGGTGCTGGAGTACCTGTTCGCCTCGGCCTCGGTCGCGGTGGGCTGGTCGGCGTACCTGATCAGCTTCATCACCACTACGCTGCACATGCCGTTCCCGGACCTGCTCAGCGCCGCGCCCATCGCCTGGACCGGCAGCGAGTTCGTCTCCTCCGGCAAGCTGTTCAACCTGCCGGCGGTGCTGATCGTGGCGGCGGTGTCCGGCCTGCTGTACGTGGGCGTGACCCAGTCGGCCTTCGTCAACGCGATCATCGTGGCGATCAAGGTCACCGTCATCTGCCTGTTCATCGGCATCGGTGCGGCCCACATCGACCCGGCCAACTGGCAGCCGTTCATCCCGGAAAACACCGGCGTGCCGGGTGAGTTCGGCTGGAGCGGCGTATTCCGCGCGGCCACCATCGTGTTCTTCGCCTACATCGGCTTCGATGCGGTTTCCACCGCCGCCGGCGAGACCAAGGACCCGCAGCGCAACATGCCGATCGGCCTGCTCGGCTCGCTGGCGGTGTGCACCATCGTCTACATCATCGTCTGCGCGGTGCTGACCGGCATGATGCCGTACCACCTGCTGGGCACCGACAAGCCGGTGGCCACCGCGCTGGAGCCCTACCCGACCCTGTCGTGGCTGAAGACCCTGGTCGAGATCGGCGCCATCGCCGGCCTGTCCTCGGTGGTGCTGGTGATGATGATGGGCCAGACCCGCATCGCCTACACCATCTCCCGCGACGGCCTGCTGCCGAAATTCTTCGGCAAGGTCCACGCCCGCTTCCGCACCCCGTACGTCGCCACCATCGTGGTCGGCGTGATCGCCGCCGCACTGGCCGGCCTGGTGCCGCTGAACGTGCTGGGCGAACTGGTCTCGATGGGCACCCTGCTGGCCTTCGCCACGGTCTGCATCGGCGTGCTGGTGCTGCGCTATACCAAGCCGGAGATCCACCGCCCGTTCCGCGTGCCGATGGTGTGGATCATCTGCCCGCTGGGCGCGGCCACCTGCCTGTTCCTGTTCTGGCAGGCGTTCGTGGTGCACTGGCACCTGTTCGTTGGCTGGACGCTGCTCGGCCTGCTGATCTACCTGGGCTACGGCATCCGCAACAGCAAGCTGGCCAAGTCGCCCTGATCCGCCTACGGGCCGGCCTCGCGCCGGCCCGTCCGTTTTCCCCGCGCGCCGGTCATGGCGCGCTTCGACAAGACCACCACACATGTTGAAGCAACTGTGGGCCACCAAGCACCCGCATGCCGCCCATGAAGACGCCAACGGCCTCAGCCTGCGCCGCCACCTCGGCCCCTGGGGGCTGACCGCCCTCGGCATCGGCGCGGTGATCGGCGGCGGCATCTTCGTCATCACCGGCCAGGCCGCCGCCAACCACGCCGGCCCGGCGATCATGCTGTCGTTCGTGCTGGCCGCCATCTGCTGCGCCTTCTGCGCACTGGCCTACGCCGAGTTCGCCTCGATGGTGCCGGTGTCCGGCAGCGCCTACACCTATACCTATGCCACCTTCGGCGAGCTCTCGGCCTGGTTCATCGGCTGGATGCTGGTGCTGGAGTACGGCGTCTCCGCGTCAGCCGTGGCGGTCAGCTGGACCGGCTATTTCCTCAGCCTGCTCAGCCAGTTCGACATCCATCTACCGGCGGCGCTGGTCAGCGCGCCACTCGACGCGCAGCTGCGCCCGACCGGCGCGATCGCCAACCTGCCGGCCGCCGCGCTGGTACTGCTGCTGACCTGGCTGTGCTACGTCGGCATCAGCAAGTCCTCGGCGATGAACATGGCGATGGTCGTGCTCAAGACCGGCCTGATCGTGCTGGTCATCGTGGTCGGCTGGAAGTACGTCGACACCAGCAACTGGACCCCGTTCATTCCCGCCAACGAAGGCCCCGGCAAGTACGGCATGGAAGGCGTGCTGCGCGGCGCGGCGATGGTGTTCTTCGCCTACATCGGCTTCGAGGCGGTGTCGGTGGCGGCGCAGGAATCGAAGAACCCGCAGCGCGACATGCCGATCGGCATGATGCTGTCGCTGGCGGTCTGCACCGTGCTGTACATCGCCATGGCCGCTGTGATGACCGGCCTGGTGCCGTACCAGCTGCTGGGCACCGACGAGCCGGTGGTGACCGCGGTGGCCGCGCATCCGCAGCTGGGCTGGCTGCGCTGGGTGGTCGAGGTCGGCGCGCTGGTCGGCCTGTCCTCGGTGGTGCTGGTGATGATCATCGGCCAGCCGCGCATCTTCATGATCATGGGCCGCGATGGCCTGCTGCCGCCGGTGTTCACCAAGATCCATCCAAAGTACCGCACCCCGCACATCAACACCGTGATCACCGGCATCGGCATCGCGCTGCTGGCGGCGCTGTTCCCGCTGGACATCCTCGGTGAGCTGACCTCGATGGGCACGCTGATCGCGTTTGCTGCGGTGTGTGCCGGCGTGCTGATCCTGCGCCGCACCCAGCCGGACCTGCCGCGTCCGTTCCGCATGCCGATGGCGTGGCTGATCTGCAGCCTGGGCGTGCTGAGCTGCCTGGCGCTGCTGTCGGCGATGACGATGCACAACTGGATGCTGATGGGCGTGTGGACGTTCGTCGGCTTCGTCATCTACTTCTGCTACGGCTTCAAGCACAGCCGCCTGCGGGGGAAGTAAGGGGTTTTGCATTGCAGGGCCTGCGGCCCTGCACCCGCCTTTGAAGCCGGAGCAACGGCAACGGCGACAGCTGGGCTGAGGCTTTGGTGGGGCGGATTGGGTTAG
>NZ_JAOEDV010000066.1:0-24860 GCF_029837545.1 Stenotrophomonas sp. GD04024
CGCAACCGGACCCACCCCGCCTTCGACAGATTCCTGCGAGCTGCCGGGCCTTGCTTTCTGTAGAGCCGAGCCATGCTCGGCTCAGATCTCACAGATATCGAAATATTCGATTTCGATTGAAAGTCATCCACGCATCGCGTGGATCCAGCGTGTCGACCAAGGTCGACACCTACCCACGGCCGCAGGAATCTGTCAGAGGTGGGGCGGTGTCGGATTGCGGGGTGTCCGCGGCACGGATGCCGCGGCCAAGCCCCCATGGATGGGTTTACGGCGTCCCCGCAATCCGACACCGCCCCGCCATCCCTCAGTAGCCCCGCTGTTGCTGTTGCTGTTGCTGTTGCCTTGGCCTCTGCGGGTGCCGGGCGCCGCCCGGCCGCAAACCCCTTACTTCTTCGCGCGCGGCTGGTTCAGCGGCTCCATCGCCCGGAAGCGCTGGCTGTACTCGTCGGTCAGGTTGCGCGATTCCTGGGCGTTGCGGACGATGGTCGGGGTCAGCAGCACGATCACCTCCGAACGACGGCTGGTGCGGGTCTTCTGCCCGAACAACGCACCAACCACCGGGATCTTGCTCAGGCCCGGGATGCCGCTGCTGCCATCGGTGGCCGAATCGGTGATCAGGCCGGCCAGCATGATGGTGTCGCCGCTCTGTACCGCCGCTTCGGTGGACAGCTTCTTGGTCGAGATGCGCGGGTTGCAGTTGCGCTCGGTCGGGTTGCAGGTCTCCGGCACATCCGACGCGCTGCTGACTTCCTGCACGATGTCCAGGAACACCGTGCCATCACGGGTCACCCGCGGGCGCACCTTGAGGATCACGCCGGTATCGATGTACTGCACCGAGCTGTAGCTGCTGGTGCCCACGCCGGTGTTCACCGTGGTGGTGTTGATCGGCACCTTGTCGCCGACATTGAGCGTGGCCTCGGCGTTGTTGCGCACGAACACCGAAGGCGTCTGCAGCAGGCGCACATCGGTGACCTTGTCCAGCGCGCTCACCACCGCCGCGCCGTTGTGGCCGGTGAATGCCCAGCCGAGACCATCGGCGCCGGTCACCGCGCCCGCGAAACTGCTCCAGGAACCGCCCGCGGCGGCCGGCAGGGTCACGCCGCCCAATGCACCGGTCAGTTTCTGCCCGAGCACCGCATTGTCGAAGAACCAGTTGACGCCGTACTTCAGGTCGCCGGTCAGCGCGACCTCGGCCACCTGCGCTTCGATGTGCACCTGCAGCGGCATCACGTCCAGCTTCTCGATCACTTCGCGGATCGAGCGCCAGGCCTGCGGGGTCGAGCGCACCAGCAGGGTGTTGGTTTCCTCCACCGCCGACACGCCCACGCGGTCGCCTTCCACTTCCAGGCTGACGCTGACATTGCCGGACTGGCGCTGCGGCAGGTTCATGCTGCCGTTGTTGCTGCCCCCGGTGCTGCTGCCGGAGGTCGAGCCGAAGTTGCTGCTGCCGTTGCTGCTGTCCATGCCACGGTCGCCGTCGCTGCCCAGCTGCGACGGAATCGCGCCGGGTGCCAACGATGCCGGGCTGGAGCCGCCGCGGTTGCCGCTGCTGGCGAAGGCTTCACCGAGACGTTCAGCCAGGTCGCGCGCCTTGATGTAGCGCAGTTCGTAGGAGAACAGGCGGGCGCTGCCACCGGCGGTGTCGATGCGGTCCAGCCACTGCTGGATCTGGTCCAGGTAGCGCACCTGCGGGGTGATCACCAGCACGGCATTGGCATTCTCCAGCGGCAGGAAGCGGAACATGCCCGCGCTGGGGGTCTTGCTCTCCTCGCCGAACACCTTTTCCAGGTCGGCGGCGACCTGCTCGGCCTTGCCCGACTGGATCGGGAACACGCCCACCGACATGCCCGACAGCCAGTCGACGTCGAAGATCTCGACCGTGCGCATATAGTTTTCCAGCTCGGCGCGGGTACCGCCGAGCGTGATCACGTTGCGGCCGCTGTCGACGTTGACGATGGCGTTGGGCCGCGCATACGGCTCCAGCACCTTCTTCATCTCGCTGGCGGAGATGAACTGCAGCGGGATCACCCGCACTTCGAAGCCGCGCGCGCTGGCCGCCGGCGCGGTGCTGGGCGCAACGGTTCCGGCCAGCGCCTGGTCGGCGGCGACGATGTTGTAGCGGCCGCCGCTGTACACCATGCGCGCGTTGTTCCAGCCCAGCACCATTTCCAGCAGGTTCAACGCCTGTGCCGGTGACACCGGCTTGGGCGTGGCCAGGGTGACCGTGCCCTGCACCCCCGGTGCGATCACGTAGTTCTGGCCCAGCATGTCACCCAGGATGGCCTTGACCACCGCATGCACCGACTCGCCTTCGAAGTTGAAGGTCGCCTCGCCGGTACTGGCCCCGTGCAGTGCCGGTGCCGGTGCGCGTGCCGCTTCGCGGTTGATCATGGTGCCGGTGCCGCGACGGATCACCGCCTGCGGGGCCCCCTGGGCATCACGGGCAGCATCGGCGGCGACCTCCGCGGCCTGTCCGGCCTCGGTGGTGGATGTCAGGTTGCCCTTGCGCTGCACGTGCGGCGCGGACACGGTGCTGCAGCCGACCAGCAGCGCGAGGGCAAAGGACCAGGGAAGAAAACGCAGGCTCATGCATTCACTCTATCGGTTGGTGCCATCGCCTGGGGGCGGCGACGGTTGTTGCTGCTGTTGTTGCTGCAGCTGGCGGCGACGGGCCTGGATGCGTTCGCGGATGGCCTGCATCTGCGCTTCGCTGGGGCCGTTGTTGTTGGCAGGCGGTGTAGCAGCCGCTGGCGGCACGTTGACGGCCGGCTGTGGCGCTGGCTGCGCACTTGCCGCAGCCGGGGGCGGCGCGGGCGGGGCACCGGCCGGCGGCGGCACCACGATCGCACCGGCCGGCGGCGCACCGTTGGCGCCACGCAGTACGGCGGGTGGTTCACCGCCCTGGCCGTTGAACACGGCCAGTTCCAGCACCTGGCTGCCACCGGGGCCGATCACCGTGGCCCGGCGCGGTTCCAGCGCCACCAGCTGCCAACCATCCACGGCGTCACCGTTGAGGCGCAGCCGCACCGAGCGGTTCTGTTCGGTGGTGAAGGTGGCCATGCTGAAATTGCCGGTCAACAGCACGCCGGTCAGGCGCAGGGCCGCGCTGGCGGCTGGCTCGCTGCCACCGAGCAGGTAGGGCCGCGGCTTGCGGTCTTCGGCGAACAGCGGGCGTTCGCCGATCGCGCTGTAGCTGTCTGCGCTGGCCATGCGCTCGGCGGCCAAGGCTGGCAGCGCCGGCAACGACGGCGCTGCATCCGCATCGCCGTCGGCGCCCGGCAACTGGCTGCCGAGGCCGAAGCCGGTGGCCAGCCAGACCGCCGCCGCCCAACCCGCCAACGCCAGCAGGAAGCCGGTGCGCAGGCTGATCTGCTCAAGTTTCATCGGCCACCTCCTGCCCCTCGGCCGGCGCCGCCGGGGCGGGCGCCGCGGCCGCCGGGGACGGCTGCGGCTGCGCGGCCGGTTCGGCCGCCGGGGCCGGCGTGGCCGCATCGGTCGCCGCACCCGGCAACAGGTAGCCCGCCAGTTCGAATGACACATCCAACCCCAGGCCGGATTCATTCGGTGACTGCTGGAAGCGCTGCGCGATCAGGTTGAGGTTGTCGACGAACAGGCGCGGGCTGCCGGTCTCCAGGCTGTGCAGCACCGTGGCCAGTTCGGCGACGCCACAGCGCAGGCGCACCTGCATGGCGACGCGCACGAACTCGGCATCGCGCCGGTTGTCGGTCAGCGGCGTACGGTTGCTGATGGTGCAGCTGCGGTTGCCCGGGCTGGCCATCGCCACCGCATCCTGCAGCTTCGCGCCCAGCGCGGCAGCGGCGGCTTCGGCGGTGGCTTCATGCAGGAAACCGGGGCGCTGCTGCAACGCTTCGCGGGTGGCGCGCAGGCGCTGTTCGATCTGCGGCTGCTGCTGCAGCTGCGCCTGCACGCGCGCCTCGCGCTCGCGCAGTGCCGCGACATCAGCATCGATCTCGCGCAGGGGCTGGGTGAACCACGGGTGCACCAGCAGCAGGTAGGCCAGGCCCAGCACTGCCAGCAGCAGTGCCAGTGCCAGCCAGCGGTCACGGCGCGCGCTTGGCATCGGCATCGGCCGCCTCCCGGGTCGGGGCAGCCGCCGGCAACGGCTGCAGTTCCGCGGTCATGGTGAAACGATCACGGCCACTGGCAGCGCCGTCGGCCTGCAATACACCGGTCAGATTGACCTTGCGCCACTGCGGTGCGTCCTGCAGCAGCTGCACCAGCTGCGAGGCTTCGCGGCTGAGCCCGATCAGCTGCAGGTTGTTGTTCTCGATGGCGAGCTTTTCCAGATAGGTGCCCTCCGGCAGGCGCCGGGTCAACTCGGTCCAGATGTCGACCGTGCCTGCACGCTGGCTGCGCTGCTTTTCCAGGAACGCGGCACCGTCGATCAGCGCCTGCAGCTGCGCGCGCTCACTGGCTACGCTGCGCGCACTGCGCGCGCTGCGTTCCACCTGGGCACGCAGTTCGTCGGCCGCTGCGCGTCGGTTGTCCAGCAGTTGCAGGCCGGCAAGCACCAGCATCACCACGGCAGCCACGCCCAGCAGCAGGTTCCAGCGCCGCATCGGATCGGCCTGCAGCTGGCGCTGCGCGGGCGGCAGCAGGTTCACCTGCAGCGTGTTGCCCTGCGCGTCGATGGCATCTACACCGGCCAACGCATCGGCCCATGGGCCCACGCTGCCGCGCCAGGCGTCCAGCTGGCGCAGCGGCCAGGCCACCAGTTCGACCTGCAGCTGGCCCTCGCCGGCCGCTCCGACCTCGCGCACGTCATAGCTGACCTGGCTGGATTCGAACGGCGTCTGGCGGTCGATCTCGAAGCCGACCACCGCACGCAGGCGGTCGGCGGCGGCGGCCGGCAACCGCAGATGGCGACGCAGCACATCGCTGGCAGGCAGCAGCCACACGCGCGGCAGGCTGCGCAGGCGCGCTTCCAGGACCCGGTCCAGCTCGGCCGGCGACAGTGGCCACGGCAGCCGCGCCACGGACTCACGGCGCTCACCGGCCTCGCGCCAGACCTGCAGCTGGTCGCCCTCACGCTGCAGCAGCAGGCGTGCCTGCGCCCAACCCAGCGCCCACTGCCAACGAACCGGTACCCATGCCAGCAACGACTGCCGCCACCAGCGCAGGAAACGGCCAGCGCCAGGACCGATCCGGCCCTGCACCTGTCGCAGACTGTCCTGCCACGCCGTCATCTTGCTGTCATTCCCTGCTCCCAGCGAAGCACTGTGTAGGTCCGCCCGGGAACCCCGCCCGAGCCATTGCGTACCACTGCCTGCAGCACTGACCGGCGTCCACTGCCGTCGGTGACACGGGACTCGATACTATAGGTGCCACTGCTGCTGGCAAGCGTTGACGCACCCGCAGCGGAATCGGCGTCACGCTCCTGCTGGGCGCGCTGGGCCAGCAGGGTGTCCGCATCCAGGCCCAATGCGGTCAGCACCGGCGCGCTGGCAAACTGCGGATCCGGCCGCGACTGGCGGCTGTACAGGGTCAGGTGCGGAAGCATGGCCCGGTACAGCGGGCCGCGCATGCCCAGCACCCGCTGCAGCTCGCCCAGGGTCTCGAAACGTCTGTTGCGCGGGCCGTACGGCAGCCCCGCCGCGGCGTAGTCGGGCGCCTCGGCGCCGCCGCCGGGCTGCAGCAGGCTGTCTTCGTCACGCCAGTCGACGATGGCCCCGGCCAGCTGCCGGGCACTGCCGTCTTCCTCGCCCAGCGCCTTCAGGAACGCCTCCAGCAGTGCCACGTCGGCCAGGTTCAGATTGATCTTGCCGTTCTCGTCGAGCACCGTGATCTCGATGTTGGCGTCATCGAACTGCCAGCGGTACGTGCGGCCGTCGGCGCGCCAGGGTGCCCGCTGCGGGTCGGCGGACAGGCGCATCAGCGCATATTCCATGCCCGCGCGCGCGCGTTCCTGGCCCCGCGCGTCGCCATCGAGCACCTGCTGCTGCAGATGCTCGACGCGCGCGCTCAGCGCGAACGCCCCCACCAGCGCTGTCATCAGCGCGATCAGCCACAGCACCAGCACCAGCGCCGCGCCTCGCACCCGAATCATCGCGCACCTCCGCTGCCACCGGCGCGCGGCGCCACCACCAGCGCCGGCCAGGGCGTGCCCTTGGCTGGCACGATCTGGATCTCCACCAGCATCGGCAGGCGCCGCGTGTCGTCCCAGCGTGGCATCCAGTCGGTCACCTGGCCGGTGCTGGCATCGATGCCGCGATAGCGCAGCTGCACCGACTTCAGGTTGTCCACCAGCACTTCCGGCGGACGCGGCGGGTTTTCGGCGATGTGCTCGCCTTCCTGCAGCAGCACCAGGTCCAGCAGCAGGCGCTGCTGGCCGCTGCGGCCTTCCACCTGCAGCGCGTGCAGGTAGGCACCGCCGCGGCCGAGGTAGCCCGGCAGATCGGCCGCGAACAGCATGCGCTGCTCTTCGCCCTGGAAGAAGATCGGCTCGCGGGTAGGGTCCGGCGCTTCCAGCGGTGTGCGCAGCGCCGCGGACAGCTGCCGCCGCAACAGCGTTTCCACCGCGCGCATGCGCTCGCTCTCGGCGGCGATCTGCTCGCCGCGCTGGCTGACCGCCATCGCCGAGCGCACGCTGGCGAACGCCAGCGCCAGGCCCCCGGCCAGCAGCACCGTAGCCAGCATCACTTCCACCAGGGTGAAGCCTGCGGCACCGCGCCTCATCGCGCGTTCTCCAGGTCCGGCGGCAACAGGCGCAGGCTGCGCCAGCGAAGCTGCTCGCGTTCGCTGTCGCCCCAGCGCACCTGCAGCTGCAGTTCGGCCAGCCACGGCATTCCCGGCGCCTGCGTTTGCGCCTGGTTGCCGGCTCGCGGCTCCACCCACGGCTGCACCTGCAGTTCCCAGTGATAGCGCCCCTGTTCCCAGTCACCCTGCTGGCTGCCGACCTGCAACGGCGAGGCCACACCGGCTTCGGCCAGCAGCGACTGCGCATGCAGCACTGCACGCGTACGCACCTCGGCTTCGCGCACCTGCTTCGCACCACCGGAGAGACTTCCCAGCAGCAGGGTCAGCGCCAACCCGAGCAGGGCGAAGGCGATGATCACTTCCAGCAGGGTGAAGCCACGTGCGCTGCGCTTCATTGTTCCCGCCAGGGGCCGGAACGGACTTCGCCGGTCAACCAGCCGACATCGATGCGCCATTCGGCGGCGTCGCGCTGCAGGCGGATGCGGCCGCCGCTGGAACCGCCATCCGGATGGAACTCGATCACGCCCTGCCCCGGCGCCGTGGCCAGCTGCGCGGCGCCTTCGAACTGCACCTGCAGCTGTGGCGGCACTTCACCCACGCGCTGGTTGGCGCCTTCCCAGCGGCGTCGCGCCGGTTCGATGACGAAGCGCTGCGGCTCGCCACGGGCGATCGCCTGCGCGCGCACCATGCGCAGCTGGTTGGCAATGTCCTTGCCGGCACTGCGCAGCTGCATGCCTGAAAAACCCCGCGACAGCCCGGCGGCGGTGATCAGCCCGATGGCGGCGATCAGCGCGATCACCAGCAGCATTTCCAGCAGCGACAGTCCCGCCGCGCGCCTGCCGTGCAGGCGCGGGCGTGGCAGCCGGCGCGGCAGGAAATACGTCATGCAGGATCAGGGCTGGTAGCGGATGTCAGCGTCGACGCTGCTGCCGCCGGCCTTGCCGTCCTTGCCCAGGCTGACCAGTTCGTAGGGCTGGCCTTCGCCCGGCGCGCGGTATTCCAGCGCATGGCCCCACGGGTCGTTCAGGTCGGCCGGCTTGGCATACGGCCCCAGCCAGCCGCCGACGCCGGCCGGTGCGGTCACCAGATCATTGAGCGAGCCCGGCAGCTTGCCGGTGTCGATCTGGTAGTTGTCGATCTTGGACGCGACGGTCTGCACCTGGGCCTTGGCGATGTTGGCCTTGCCGCGATCGGCGCCACCGAGCACGCGGCTGGCGACCAGGGTCAGCACCGCGCCGATCAGCACGATGACGATGATGATTTCCAGCAGGCTCATGCCCGACTGGTTGCGCGCGGCGGTGAAGGAAAGGCGGATCGGTCGACGGGAAGCAATCATGGTCGGTCCTTTCGGTTGCGGAGTGTCGGGGTTGCGTAGGGATCCATCGTCAACCGATGGCATTGGTCAGGTCATACAGCGGCACCAGCACCGCCACGATCACCGCACCGACCACCGAGGCCAGCACCAGGGTGATCGCCGGCACCATCGCCGCCAGCAGCCGGTCGATGCGCCGGGCGCTGTCCTGTTCAAACGTATCGGCGGCCTTCAGCAGCATGGTATCGAGCGCACCGGATTCCTCGCCGACCTGGATCATCTGCAGGGCCAGGCGCGGGAAGCGCTTGCCGCGTGACAGCGCCAGCGACAGGCCGGCACCATTCTTCACTTCATCGGCCGCCGCTTCGACATCGGCGGCCAGCGCACGGTTGCCCAGCACGTTGCGGGCGATGCCCAGCGCACCCAGCAGCGGCACGCCATTGCGCAGCAGCGTGCCCAGCGTGCGCGCAAGCCGTGCGGTTTCCAGTTCACCCAGCAGGCGGCCGATGCCGCGCCGCTGCAGCAGCCAGCCATCCAAGGCCAGGCGGAAGGCCGGTTGCCGGGCCTTGCGTTCGAAGAACAGCGCCAGCACGGCCGGCACCACCAGCAGCAGCACCCACCAGTCGCGCACGAACAAGCCCAGTTGCAGCACCGCGTTGGTGAACCACGGCAGCGCCACATCCAGGCTTTCGTACATCTGCGCGAACTGCGGCACCACGTAGCCGAGCAGGAACAACAGCGCGCCACCTACCACCACCAGCAGGATCGCCGGATAGACCAGCGCATTGATCACCTTGCCCTGCAGCGCGCGGCTGCGTTCCAGGTAATCGGCCAGGCGTTGCAGGGTTTCATGCAGGCTGCCGCCGGCTTCGCCGGCACGCACCATGTTCACGTACAGGCGCGAAAACAGGCCGTGCTGGCGTTCCAGCGCGGTGGACAGCGGCGCACCGCCGCGCACCACGTCGCGGATGTCGGTGATGGCGCGACGCGATCGTTCATCCTCGGGCAACCCCAGCAGGATCGACAGCGCGCGGTCCAGCGGCTGGCCGGCACCGAGCAGGGTGGCCAGCTGCTGGGTGAACTGCAGCAGCGCGGCGCCCTGCAGCGGGCGCTGGCGCAGCAGGTTGCGCCAGCTGCTGCCACCGATCGCGCCACCATCGGCCAACTGCGTTTCCATCGGCAGGTGGCCCTGGTCCTGCAGGCGCGCGACCAGTTCGGCCTCGCTGGCCGCTTCCATCTGCCCGTCGAAGATCTCGCCGTGCGGATTGAGTGCCCTGTAGCGATAGGTCGGCATGTCAGCCCCGGCGTCCTGCGCGCATCAGCTTTCCTCGGTCACGCGCAGCACTTCCTCGATGGTGGTCTGCCCGCTCAGCGCCTTGGACAGGCCATCTTCGTACATGGTGCGCATGCCGGCTTCGCGCGCGATGCGCTCGATCTCGCCCATGCCGTCACGGCGCATCACCGCCCGCCGCAGCGCATCGTTCATCACCAGGAATTCCATGATGGTGGTGCGGCCGAGGTAACCGGTCGGTGCCAGCGCCGAAGGCCTGGGGCGGAACAGGTGAATCGGGCCTTCGGGCTGCAGGCGGCGCAGCTCGAAGCGTTCGATCTCTTCCGGCGAGGCTGCGTAGCGCTCGGCGTGGGTTGGCTCCAGCCGGCGTACCAGGCGCTGGGCCAGGATGCCGTTGATGGTGGAGGTGAGCAGGTAGTCTTCCACGCCCATGTCGAGCAGGCGGGTGATGCCGCCGGCCGCATTGTTGGTGTGCAGGGTAGACAGCACCAGGTGGCCGGTCAGCGCCGACTGGATGGCGATGCGCGCGGTTTCCAGATCGCGCATTTCGCCGATCATGATGATGTCCGGGTCCTGGCGCACGATGCTGCGCAGGGCGTTGGCGAAATCCAGGCCGATCTGCGGCTTGGCCTGGATCTGGTTGATGCCCTCGATCTGGTACTCCACCGGATCTTCGACGGTGATGATCTTGACGTCGGCGGTGTTGAGCTGGCTGAGCGCGGTGTACAGCGTGGTGGTCTTACCTGAACCGGTCGGGCCGGTGACCAGCAGGATGCCGTGCGGTTGTTCCAGCACCTTGCGGAACTGCGGCAGGAAGGCATCGGTAAAGCCGAGCCGATGGAAATCGAATACCACCGTTTCACGGTCGAGCAGGCGCATCACCACGCTCTCGCCATGTGCGGTTGGTACGGTGCTCACGCGCAGATCCAGTTCCTTGCCCTGCACGCGCAACATGATGCGGCCGTCCTGCGGCAGGCGGCGTTCGGCGATGTTGAGCCGGGCCATGATCTTGATGCGGCTGATCACCGCTGCGGTCAGGTTGGCCGGCGGGCTTTCGCCCTCCACCAGCACGCCATCGACGCGGTAACGCACCTTGAGCCGGCTTTCGAAGGGTTCGACGTGGATGTCCGAAGCACGCAGTTCCACCGCACGCTGGATCACCAGGTTGACCAGGCGGATCACCGGCGCTTCCGAGGCAAGATCGCGCAGGTGCTCGATGTCGTCGACCGCGCCGCCCTCGCCGTCGGCGGTTTCCACGATCGCGCCCATCGCACTGCGGCCCTGGCCGAACCAGCGTTCGACCAGATCGTCGATCTCCGCGCGCATGCCCAGCACCGGCGTCACCGGAACCCCCAGCGCCAGCTGCACGGCCTGCTGCGGGTAGGCGTCGTGGGCGTCGGCCAGCCACAGCCGGACGCCCTGTTCATTCAATTCCAGCGGGCATACGTGGAACTGCTTCAGGAAACGCAGCGACAGCGGCAGGCCGTCGGCCAGCGCCTGCGGCGGGGCTTCGGGTACCTGCTTGCCCTCCAGCAGCGGCAGGCCCAGCACCTCGGCGCTGGCCTGCGCCTGGTCGCGCTCGGAAACCAGCCCCAACCGCACCAGCAGGCCGAGCAGGCTGCCGCCGGCTTCGGCATGCAGCGGCCGCGCGCGCGCCAGGTCTCCTTCCTTGAGCCGGCCACGCGCCAGCAGCGCATCCAGGATGCGGCCTTCGGCGTCGTCGGTAACGGTTGCGGCGAGCGCGTTCACGTGACTCTCCTGTCAATCGCTCCGACTTTAGCAGTTAAGCCGTGATTTCCGCCGCCCCTCGGCCACCTTTCGTAAAAAGACGAAGCCCGTCACACAGGATGACGGGCCTCGGCCATTCAACTACGTCGGCAGGTGTTTACTGCGTGGCAAGGATGCTCACGCCGTTGTACGCCGCCTCGCCTACCACCTTGATGTAGTAGGTGCCGGCGGTCGGTGCCGTCACCCGCACCGTTTCCGAGGTGCCCGGGCGGGTCGAACGCGCATCGTTGTCGGTGGCACTCGGCTCGCGGCCCTGCGCCAGGTAGACCGAGACGTTGCCGGTACCGCCGTAGGTGATCACGCTGAGCTGCTTGCCGGCCACGGCCTCGAAGCTGTACAGCCTGCTGCTGGCGGCAGCGCCGTTCAGGCCACCCACCGCCGCCTTGTTGGTCAAAGGCGTCGCCACCGGCCCGCAATTTTCGGTGCAGGGTTCTTCCAGTGCCTTGGCCAGCGCAGCCTTGGCGTCAAGGATGCCGGTACCGATCGGGGTCGCTGCCGGAATGGCGACCGGGAACGGACGCGCGGTTTCCTTCAGCAGGGTGCGCATCGCGGCCGGGGTCAGCGGATCCTTGCCTTTGGCGATCAGCGCGCTCTGCACCAGTGCGGCAACGGCTGCCACATGCGGCGAGGCCATCGAGGTACCGCCCATCCCCATGTAGCCCGGCGTGCCCGACTCCGGCGTGGTCGCTGCATTGGAACCGGTCTGCCAGATGTAGCCCCCCGGGTTGCCGTCGACACTGCCGCCGCCACCCGGACCGGACAGGTCCACGCGGGTGCCGTAGTTCGAGTAATAGGTGATGCCGCCGGTGATGCGGGTCGCGCCCACGGTCACCACGCCTTCGCAGCTGGCCGGCCGGTACTTGGATGCGTTGTCGGTCTCGTTGCCGGCGGCCACCACCACCGTGGTACCGCGCGAGATGGCGCCGTTGATCGCGTCCTGATAGGTGCTGCCGCAGGCGCCGCTGCCGCCCAGGCTCATGTTGATGATCTCGGCCGGGTTGGTGTTGGCCGGGATGCCCGATACGGTGCCGCCGGATGCCCACACCACGGCGTCGGCGATGTCGGACAGGTAACCGCCACACTTGCCCAGCACGCGCACCGGAAGCACCTTGGCCTTGAAGGCGACACCGGCCATGCCGACGCCGTTGTTGGTCTGCTCGGCCACGGTGCCGGCGACGTGCGTGCCGTGCCAGGAACTGTCCTCGGCCAGCGAGCCGTTGTAACACTCGTTATCGTTTTCGACCCAGTCGCCATAGTCCTGCGCACCGGGTACGCGATCATTGGTCGGGCGGCGCGAGGTCTCCGCGTCGCTGATGAAGTCGTAGCCTTCCAGCAGGTTGCCGACCAGGTCCGGATGCTGCGGCAGGATGCCGGTGTCGATCACCGCCACCACGATGCCCTCGCCCTGCGAAACGTCCCACGCCGCCGGTGCGTTGATGCCGCCGACCGCGTTGTGCAGGTGCCACTGGTTCTGCTGATAGAAGGGATCGTTCGGCACCAGTGCCGGCTGCACGTCGCCGGCACGCAGCTCGGTGCGGCGCAGCTTCACGTCCGCTTCGGCGTACTGCACCGACGGGTCGGCCTGCAGTTCCTTCAGCACGCGCTGCAGTTCGGCCGGGGCCAGGCGGCCCTGCACGCGGATCAGGTCCGCGCCGGTGGCGAGCCTGCGCACCACCTGCGGGCCGAGCGTGCTGGCGCGGGAGGTGCCGCCGGACAGGCTGGCACGGGTCAGCGCCGACTGCACTGTAGACAGCTTGGCCGAGCGGTCGCTGGCGGCGGCAGCCCCGGCCCGGTACTTGACGATGATGCGCTCGGCCCCCGGTTGGGCGGTGCTGGCCTGGCGCACCGGCTCATGGGTCGGCAACCCGGCGGCGTGGACGGCACCGACGGCCGTCATCGACAGCACGGCGGCGGCAAGCACATTGATGCGAAGGTTCTGCTTCTTGATCACGTCGAAATTCCTCTTCTGGGTCATGGATCGAACCAACACTGCGGCCATCATTCCTTGACGACT
Source organism: Stenotrophomonas sp. GD04024 (assembly GCF_029837545.1). Lineage (NCBI taxonomy): Bacteria > Pseudomonadati > Pseudomonadota > Gammaproteobacteria > Lysobacterales > Lysobacteraceae > Stenotrophomonas > Stenotrophomonas sp. GD04024. Next base: position 13,123 of record NZ_JAOEDV010000066.1, read on the forward strand.
CCCGGCCGGCCCAGCCGGGATTGCCGTGACCTCCCCCCAGGCCCTCACTGCAGGTGCTGCGCCGGCGTGGGTGGCCGCCGGCGCAATGGACGGGCTTACCAGCCGAAGCCGGCACCGACGCCGACCGAGCTGTCATCGCTGCTGAAGGCACCGCCGAAGGTGACCGTGGCGCGATCGCTGATCGCACGCTGGTAACCCAGCGACAATGCCGATTCGCCACCCTGGAAGCCGATGCCGACACCGACCCGGTTCTGGGTGCGGATACCGGCGGCACTGGTGGCCATGTTGAGCATCGCGGCGCTCATCGCGCCCTGACGGTCGATGCGGCGGTCCATGTGACGCAGGCGCCCATCGATCTCGCCCTTGAACACATCGAAGCTGTCGGCGACGGCCTGGACACGGCTGTCGGTGTAGCTGTTGGCGGTGGCCATGCCACGATCGAGCTGGCCCTTGTTGACCGCGTCGGTGGCCGTGGTACCGGCCGCCACGTTGGTCACCTGGCGCTCATTGCCTTCGCTACCGACCGACACCGTGTTGGCGCGGTCGGCGACCGAGCCCTGGCCCAGCGCCACCGCGTTCGCTGCGCTGGCATTGGCACCCTGGCCGATGGCGGTGGACGAGGCGCCACTGGCAACGGCGCCGTCTCCCATGGCAACTGCATTGAAGCCGCTCGCCGGGGTACCCACCGGAATGCCGGCACCCGCCGCAGCCGCGGTCGGCGTACCCTGCACACGCGCGGTGCTGGCCGGTGCTGCGTCCGCCATCACCCGTGCGTCGGCGACACTGGCCTGCGCACCGTCCTCCAGCGGCGCACTCATCGCGCGCAGGCTGGCGGTCCCGGCGCGTGTGCCACCGGCGGTGCGACGGTCGATTTCGCTGACCTTGCGATCCAGCGCGCCCAGTGCATCGCCGACATTGCTGTAGGTGGCGCCCTGGATCACGTAGTTCGGCGCCACGAACACCCCCTGCATGCCCACGCTGGCACCGCCACCGAGGAAGCTGGCGGCGTCGCTGAGCGACTGGAACAGCTGGCCACCATTGATGGCCTGGCGGCTGCCGGCAGCGATGCTGCCCGCGCCGACGTTGTCGATGGTGGTGCCCTGGAAGCCGGACAGGGTCAGGCGGTCACGGCTGGCATCGTCGTAGCTGACCGCGCTGGCTGCGGTGGTTTCGACCGTGGCGATGCGCGAATCGAAATCGCCCACGCGGGTCTCCACCGCACCGACACGCTGGTTGGTGACGTTGAGCTGCGAGCCGGTGATTGCGTCGGTGCTGCCTGCACCGATGCGGCCATCAGCCACGTTGACGATGCGGCGCGTCGCCGGGCCATCGGTGCCATTGCCGCCGCCGACCGAGACCACGTTGGCATCAAGTGCACGTGACCCTGCGCCCAGCGCCACCGAGTTGGCACCGGATGCACCGGCGCTGTTACCCAGTGCCAGCGCGCCATTGCCGATCGCCATCGCGTTGGCGCCCACGGCGTTGCTGCGTGCGCCGCTGGCACTGGCCGCCGAACCGATGGCCGTGGCATCGCTGCCGCTGGCACTGGCGGTACCACTGCCGGTGGCCTTGAGGTAGCGCGCGGTGCCGTCGGCGGTCGCCGCCACTGCATCGAGCTGGCCGCGGTTGACCGCATCGGTACGCTCGGTACCCGCAGCGACCCGGGTGATCTGGCGGTCGGTGCTGGCACTGCCGACCGACACGGTGTTGGCACGATCGGCCACCGAGCCGGCACCAAGTGCAATGCTGCCGGCGGCCGAGGCGTTGGCACTGACACCCACCGCAGTGGCATTCGCGCCAGTGGCCTTGCTGCCGTAGCCGACTGCCGTACCGAGACGACCGCTGGCTTCGGCATAGCTGCCCAGTGCCGAGGCGCCATCGGCCGACGCATTGGCGCGGAAGCCGCTGGCCTGCGACTGCGTGCCACTGGCCGTGGCCTGCGCGCCGCTGGCGGTGCTGTAGGCGCCCTTGGCCTGGGCGCCGGCACCGCTGGCACTGGCGCCGAGTTCGCTGGCGCTGGCACCGCTGCCCACCGCCACGCTGTCGACGCCACTGGCCTGTGCAGCATTGCCCAGCGCCGCGGCGTTGTTGCCGGTGGCCAGTGCATCGAAGCCGACTGCGGTGGCATTGGCGGCCATCGCGTTGGCACCACTGCCCAGCGCGGTAGCGCCGTTGCCGATGGCGTTGGCCGCGTTGCCGGCGGCCAGGGCGTTGTCACCGTCGACCAGTGCACCGGCCTCGCCATCGGCGTTGCCACTGGCCTGGAACTGGCGGCTGGTCTTGTCGGCAACCGTGGCCACTGCATCCAGCTGGCCCTTGTTCACCGCGTCGGTGGCTTCGGTGCCGGCGGCAACATGGGTCACCTGGCGTTCGCCACCGGCCTTGCCGACGGCAACGGTGTTGTCGCGGTCCGCCTTGGAGCCCGCACCGAGAGCGACGCTGTTGCTGCCGTTGGCGGTGGCATTGGCACCGAGTGCAGTGGCGCTGCTGCCAGCCGCCCACGAATTCCAGCCGATGGCGGTGGCGTAGTCTTCGGTGGCCCACGCACCTGCGCCGAATGCCGCGGCGCCAGTACCGCTGGCACGCGACGGGATCAGGCCGAAGAAGGTGCTGCCGCCAATGGCGACGCTCTCCTCGCCACTGGCTTCGCTGGACTGGCCCACGGCCACCGCACCGGTACCGGCCGCGGCCGCGCCGAAGCCGACCGCCGTGGTGTTGGCACCACTGGCCGCCGATCCATAGCCGAGCGCGGTACCGAGGCGGCCGCTGGCTTCGGCATAGCCGCCGACAGCGGTGGTGCCATCAGCGGACGCGGCGCTGCGGAAGCCACTGGCCAGTGCCTGCGTGCCGCTGGCGTTGGACTCGGTGCCGGTTGCGGTGCTGTAGGCACCACTGGCCTGAGCACGTGCGCCGGTGGCGCTGGCACCCAGCTCGCTGGCGCTGGCGCCACTGCCCAGGGCCAGGCTGTCTTCACCGGTGGCCTGTGCGGTACTGCCCAGCGCCGCTGCGTTGTTGCCGGTGGCCAGCGCATCGATACCGACGGCCGTGGCATTGGCAGCCAGCGCATTGGCACCGCTGCCGAGTGCGGTGGCACCGTTGCCGATGGCATTGGCCGCATCACCGGCCGCCAGTGCGTTGTCGCCCTCGACCAGTGCGCCGGTTTCGCCATCGGCATTGCCGCTGGCCTGGAACTGCCTGCTGGTTTTTTCCGCAGCAGCGGCAACCGCATCGAGCTGGTTCTTGTTGACCGCATCGTTGCCCTGCGTACCGTCGGCTACGTTGGTGATCTGGCGGGTGTTGCCGCCCCCGCCCACCGAAACGGTGTTGTCACGGTCTGCAATCGAGTCCGCACCCAGCGCCACGCTATTGGCGCCGCGCGATTCGGCGGCGTTGCCCAACGCGGTGCTGTTGATGCCACCCGACCAGGCGCCACCACCCACCGCGGTGGAGTAGTTGCCCGAGGCCTCGGTGGCCAGCACACCGAACAACGAGCCACCGACGGCGACGCTGTTGGTACCGGTGGCCAGGCTGCCCTGGCCGGTGGCGGTGCTGTAAGCACCGGACGCTTCCGAATCGCCACCCACTGCCACGCTGTTGGAACCGGAGGCATTGGCGAAGTTGCCGAATGCGGTGGCATTGAAGGCCGAAGCCTGCGCGTAGCCACCGATGGCGGTGCTATAGCCACCGGTGGCCTCGGCGCCGATGCCGAATGCCGCCGATGCGGTACCGCTGGCCACGCTTTCGCTGCCCACGGCGGTCGCCGCATCGCCACTGGCATTGCTGAAGTAGCCCACGGCCACGGCTTCTTCGCCGGACGCTTCGGACAGCACACCGTTGGCCGTGCTGCCGGCGCCGCTGGCGATGCTGGCGGCACCGAAAGCGGCGCTCTGTTCGCCGCTGGCCTCGCTTTCCGCACCGTGCGCGGTGGCGTACTCGCCGGTGGCCTGTGCGTTGGCACCCACCGCGCTGGCGTTGGCCGCGGTCGCCAATGCGTTGAAGCCAATCGCCTGCGCATTGTTGGCCAGCGCATTGGCACCGCTGCCCAGCGCGGTGGCGCCATTGCCGATGGCGTTGGCCGCGTCGCCCGCCGCCAGCGCGTTGTCCCCCTCCACCAACGCACCGGCCACATCGTCGCCGTTGCCGCTGGCCTGGAAGAAGCGGCTGGTGGTGCTGGCGGTGCTCGCCACCGCATCCAGCTGCGCCTTGTTCACTGCATCGGTGGCCTGCGTGCCAGCAGCCACGTTGGTGACCTGGCGTTCGTTGCCGGCGCTGCCGACCGACACCGTGCGGGCACGGTTGGCCACTGAACCTGCGCCCAGCGCGACGGCATTGCTGGCGCTGGCATTGCTGCCGGCGCCGAGCGCGATCGCGCTTTCACCACCGGCCACCGTGTTGGTGCCGATGGCGATGCTGTTGAGGCTGTTGCCCAGCGCCTGGAAGCCCAGCGCCACGCTGTTGTCGCCATAGCCGAAGGCGCCGCGCCCCACCGCAGTGGAACTGGCGCCGTTGGCCCAGCTGTTGTAACCGATGGAGGTTGCACCGCTGCCGCTGGCCCAGGCCGCGTTGCCGAAGGCCGAGGCGTTGGTGGCGGTGGCCCACGCGCCGGAACCGAAGGCGCTGGCGCCGCTGGCCGTGGCCCAGCTGTAGCCGCCGACAGCGGTGCTGTCGTCGCTGCTGGCAAACGCACTGTCACCCACCGCCACCGCATAGGCGCCGGTCGCGCGCGACTTGCCGCCCGCGGCGAAGCTGTTGTCACCGCTGGCCCTGGCGGCACTTCCGAAGGCGTTGCTGGCGGCTCCGGTGGCCTGTGCACCGCTGCCGACCGCCGTACCGTCGGCAACGGCGGTGGTACCCACCTGCTGCGCCGTGCCGTCGGCACCGATGATCGGCTGGTTGTACTCGTCGTAGGCCTGGCCGAGGCCACCGATCGCCACGCCGCCCTTGCCGGTGGCGTTGCTGTTGCGGCCGACCGCCACGCTGTCATCACCGATCGCCGAGGCGGCAGCGCCCTGTGCAACCGCGCCGGCACCGATCGCATTGCTCGACGAACCGGCGGCAACCGCGCCTTCACCTTCGGCCAGTGCGCCGGCATCGCTGCCCGCTTCCGGCTGCGCCTGGAAGAAGCGCGCGGTGCTGTCGGCGGTGCTGGCCACCGCGTCCAGCTGTGCCTTGTTCACCGCATCGGTGGCTTCGCTGCCGGCGGCAACGCTGGTGATCTGCCGTTCGTTGCCGGCACTGCCCACCGCCACGCTGTTGGCGCGCACCGCTTCGGAGTTCGCGCCGAGTGCAACACTGTTGGCGCCCCGCGCGGTGGCGTAGTAGCCCACCGCCGTGCTCTGCGCGCCGCTGGCCCAGGTCTGCGCACCGAGCGCGCTGGCGTTCTCGCCCGGTGCGTAGGCGAAGTAGCCGACCGCAGTCGCTTCGGCGCCGGAGGCTTCGGTCAGGCTGCCGTTGGCCACCGCGCGGTCGCCGCTGGCGATGGCGCCGGCACCGACCGCGGTTGCGGCTTCGCCACTGGCCTGGGTCTGCACGAAGAAGCCCAGGCCGGGAATCAGGTCGGCCGGGCCACCGATGGCCACGCTGCTGGTACCGGTGGCGTTGCTCTGCGTGCCCAGCGCGGTGGAGTAGTCACCGATGGCATTGGCGACCGCGCCGAACGCGGACGACTGCGCACCGGCGGCATACGCGCCCACGCCATAGGCCGACGCGGCGAAACCACCGGCATCGGCACTGGCGCCCACGGCGGTGCCACCGACACCGGCACTGGTGGCGCCGGTTTCCACCGGCACACCGCCACTGGTGATCAGCGGATTGCCATCGGCATCGACCGCAGCACCGCCAACGGCGACGCTGCCTGGGCCGTTGGCCTGCGCATTGTTGCCGAACGCCGCGCTGTTCTGGCCCGAGGCCAGTGCGTTGTTGCCGACCGCGGTGGCGTTCTGCGCGACGGCGGTGGCACCGGCACCCACGGCGGTGGCGCCCTTGCCGATCGCGTTGGCCGCTTCGCCTGCGGCCAGCGCCTCGTCACCTTCAGCCAGCGCACCGGCATCGCTGTTGCTGCTGCCGTTGGCCTGGAAGCGCTTGGCGGTGGCATCGGCCACGGCGGCCACGTCCTTCAGCTGGCCCACGTTGACGGCATCGGTGTCTTCAGTACCGGCAGCCACGCTGGTGATCTGCCGGGTCAGGCCATACTCGGCGGCGCCGACGGACACCGTATCGACACGGTCGGCCAGCGAACCGGCGCCCAGCGCCACGCTGCCGGTGGCCACCGCCGCCGAATTGGAGCCCAGCGCGGTGCTGTATTCACCCACGGCGGTGCTGAACGCGCCGACCGCAATCGACGCTTCGTTGGCGGCGGTCGCACCACGGCCCAGCGCGGTGCTGCCCGGGCCCATCGCCACGGCGCCGCCACCCACAGCGGTGGCACCATCAGCGGTGGCTTCAGACAACGCGCCGAGCGCGGTGGCCGCGCCGTTCTCGCTGGCCGCATAGGCACTGGCACCCACGGCGGTGTCGCCCAGGCCGAAGGCCGCAGCACTCTGCCCGACCACGACGCTGGCATCACCAATGGCCAATGCGCCCTGGCCGAACGCGCTGGCGCCGATGCCGGCGGCGATGGCCTGGGTACCGATGGCAGTGGTGGCATTGGCCAGCGACTGCGCACCGGCACCGGCCGCCAATGCGCCCTGCCCGTCGATCTTCGCCGCGTCGCTGTCATCGCCTGCGCCGTCGGCCTTGAAATAGCGGCTGCCGTCTGCGGCCACGTCGGCAATCGCGGCCTGCGTGGCCCGTGCCTGCGCATCGAGCTGCGCCTTGTTCACCGCATCGGTCGCCTGGGCGCCCGCCGCGACATTGGTGATCTGCCGTTCCTTGCCGGCATCACCGACGGACACGGTGTTGGCCCGCGTGGCCTTGGAGCCGGCGCCCAGCGCCACGCTGTTGGCGGCACTGGCGTTGCTGTTGCTGCCGATCGCAACGGCGTTGCTGCCCTTGGCCGTGGCCGAGCCTTCGATCAGGCACTTTTCCAGCAGCTTGCCGCTGAATGCGACGCAGGTGGCGCTGCCGCCGATCTGCACCGACTGTGCCGCGGCGGTGCCGCTCATGCCCAATCCCAATACCAGGCCCAGCGCCACTGCCAGCAATGCGGGCGTGGCTCGTGTCGCATCGCGGCGCTGGTCGACGACCCCACCGCTGCTGCTGTCGGAGGAGGCCAGTTCCGAAGCCACCACCCACTGACCCAATGCTTTGTTCCAGACCTTGCGATAAATCCGATTCATCGGTACGGCTCCTGATTGGACTGGTTTTGGGCAAAGCAACGCCACCGCTGGGCTTTCCGGCCCAACGTCCCCTGGGGGCGTTTATTCGCGTGATTTACTGCGGGGTATTGCCGAACGGCGCGCAGCGACAGAAAACCGAGCGCGTGCGCCAACCGGTTACTGCGAAATGAATGATTCTGTAACGGGGTTCAAGTGTTAACGGCAACTTTCCAGATCGTCAAGACTTTGACACGGCAAATCCTATTGCCGTGAAGCAGTTCACTATTTCACCTGTTTATAAAGCGATTTTGTTAGGTCTGGGTGACGAACCACCGGCGCCCTGTAAACGCATGTAACTGATGGTTGCGGCAGGTATTTCTGCCCATCCAAAGAAAAACCCGACAGTCGCCTGCCGGGTTTTCCGTACCTCATCGCATTGTGGCGTGCGCGACGGTTGCGCCGTCAGCCGCACCACACCCGCGCGTTGCGGAACATGCGCATCCACGGCGAATCACCCTGCCATTCGGCCGGCGCCCAGCTCAGGTTGAGCGCGCGCGGGGTGCGCTCCGGGTGCGGCATCATGATGGTGACGCGGCCATCGCTGCTGGTCAGGCCGGTGATGCCGTCCGGCGAGCCGTTCGGGTTCATCGGGTACTGGCTGGCAACGTTGCCGTGGCCATCGATGTAGCGCAGCGAGACACGGGCCGCGGCCTGGTCGACGGCGTTGTCGAACACCGCCTGGCCTTCGCCATGCGCCACCGCCACCTGCAGGCGCGAACCGGCCATGCCGCGCAACAGGATCGACGGCGACTCCACCACCTCCAGCAGCGCGGTGCGGGCTTCGAACTGCTCGCTGGCATTGCGGCGGAACTGCGGCCAGTGCTCGGCACCGGGGATGATGTTCTTCAGCTGGCTCATCATCTGGCAGCCGTTGCACACGCCCAGCGCGAAGCTGTCTTCGCGGGCGAAGAACGCAGCGAACGCATCACGCAGCGCGCTGCGCTCCAGGATCGAGGTCGCCCAGCCACGGCCGGCACCGAGCACGTCGCCATAGCTGAAGCCGCCGCAGGCGACCAGGCCGGTGAAGTCCTGCAGCGCCACGCGGCCTTCGATCAGGTCGCTCATATGCACATCGAACGCGCGGAAGCCGGCACGTTCGAAGATGTTGGCCATTTCGATCTGGCCGTTGACACCCTGTTCGCGCAGCACCGCCACGCGCGGACGCGCACCGGTACTGATGAACGGCGCGGCGACATCTTCGTTGAGGTCGAAGCTGAGCTTGGGCTTCAGGCCCGGTGCGTTGAAGGCGCGGGCGACTTCACGCTCGGCATCGGCATTGGCCGGGTTGTCGCGGCGCTTCTGCATCGCGTGGGTGACCGACCACCAGGCATCGAACAGCGCATCCCACCGCCATTCGGCCAGGTTCTCGCCGCCCAGCGACACGCGCACCACCGGCGCGGTGGTCGGCTTGGCGATGCGCTGCGCGCACTCGGTCAGTGCGTGGCGCTCGACCAGATCGGCGAACGCGGCGCGGTCCTCGCGCGCGATCTGCACCACTGCGCCCAGTTCTTCATTGAACAGGCTGCGGAACGGATCATCGCCCCAGGCATCGAGGGTGATGTCCAGGCCCAGGCGCGAGGTGAAGGCCATTTCGCACAGTGCGGCGAAGGCACCACCGTCGCTGCGGTCGTGGTAGGCCAGCAGCAGGCCGGACTGGCGCGCATCGCGGATCAGTTCGAAGAAGCCACGCAGGCGCTGTGGGTCGTCCAGGTCCGGGGCGGCACCGGCAAAGGCCGGCAGATCGCCGTGGTCGGCATGTACCTGGGCCAGGATCGAACCGCCCAGGCGCTGCTTGCCGGCACCGAGGCCGATCAGCCACAGCTCGCTCTCCACCTCACGGTCGAGCAGCGGGGTCAGCTGCTGGCGCACGTCGGCGACCGGCGCGAACGCCGAGATCACCAGCGACACCGGCGACACGCTCTTGTGTGATTCGCCCTGGTCGTGCCACTGCGCCTGCATCGACAGCGAATCCTTGCCCACCGGGATGCTGATATCCAGCTGCGGGCACAGCTCCATGCCCACGGCCTTGACCGCGTCGTACAGCAGCGCGTCCTCGCCCGGGTGGCCGGCGGCGGCCATCCAGTTCGCCGACAGCTTGATCTCATCCAGTGCGTCGACCGGCGCCGCGCACAGGTTGGTCAGTGCTTCGCCCACCGCCATGCGCGCCGAAGCGGCCGCATCGAGCAGGGCCAGCGGGGTGCGCTCACCGATCGACATCGCTTCGCCGGACACGCCATCGAAGTCGGCCAGGGTGATCGCCACATCGGCCACCGGCAGCTGCCACGGGCCGACCATCTGTTCGCGCGCGGTCAGGCCGCCGACGCTGCGGTCACCGATGGTGACCAGGAAGTTCTTCGAGGCCACGGTCGGGTGCGCCAGCACGCGCAGGCCGGCCTCGTGCAGGTCCAGGCCACCGGTCTTCAGCGCCGGCCAGCGCGGCGCCGGCGGGTGCGCGGTGTCGCGGTGCATCTTCGGCGGCTTGCCGAACAGCACGTCCATGGGCAGGTCGATCGGCGCATCGGCCGGGGTGTGGCCCGGCACCGCACCGTAGGCCACCACCAGGTGTTCCTCGGCGGTGGCTACGCCGACTGCAGCGAACGGGCAGCGCTCGCGCGCGCACAGCGCGGCGAATTCGGCCAGGCGCTCCTGCGCGACACCAAGCACGTAGCGCTCCTGCGACTCGTTGCACCACAGCTGCATCGGCGACAGCGACGGATCATCGGTGGGTACCTTGCCCAGGTCGATGACGCCGCCGACCTTGGAGTCGTGCAGCAGTTCGGGAATGGCATTGGACAGGCCACCGGCACCAACGTCGTGGAAGAACTTGATCGGGTTGTTGGCACCCATCGCCACGCAGCGGTCGATGACCTCCTGGCAGCGACGTTCCATTTCCGGGTTGTCGCGCTGCACGCTGGCGAAGTCCAGGTCCTCGGCGCTTTCGCCGGAGGCCACCGAACTGGCGGCGCCGCCGCCCAGGCCGATCAGCATCGCCGGGCCACCCAGCACGATGACCGCATCACCGGCCTGCAGCGGGATCTTCTCGACCTGGATGCGATCGATGGCGCCGAGGCCACCGGCCAGCATGATCGGCTTGTCGTAGGCGCGCACCAGGTCAGCACCTTCGGGCAGCTCGAAGCTGCGGAAGTAGCCGAGCAGGTTCGGGCGGCCGAATTCGTTGTTGAACGCGGCGCCACCAAGCGGGCCGTCGGTCATGATTTCCAGTGCCGGTGCCATGCGCGGGTTCAGCGCGCGCGGCGCTTCCCACGGCTGCGGCAGCTCGGGAATGCGCAGGTGCGAGACCGAGAAACCGGACAGGCCGGCCTTCGGCTTGCCGCCGCGGCCGGTCGCACCTTCGTCGCGGATCTCGCCACCGTTGCCGGTCGATGCGCCCGGGAACGGCGCGATCGCGGTCGGATGGTTGTGCGTTTCCACCTTGATCTGGAACGCGCTGGGCACCTGCGGCTCGCGTCGGTATTCGCCGCTGGCCGGATCCGGGCGGTAGCGCGAGGCCGGATGGCCTTCGATCACCGCAGCATTATCGCTGTACGCGCTGAGCGTGTGCTGCGGGGTCTGCTGGTGGGTGTTCTTGATCATCCGGAACAGCGAGCGGTCCTGTTCCTGGCCGTCGATGGTCCAGCTGGCGTTGAAGATCTTGTGGCGGCAGTGCTCGGAATTGGCCTGCGCGAACATCATCAGTTCGACGTCCGACGGCGAGCGGCCGAGCGCGGTGAAGCGTTCGCGCAGGTAGTCGATCTCGTCCTGGGCCATGGCCAGGCCGAGGCGCTGGTTGGCGGCCTCCAGCTGGTCCACCGGCACGCGTTCCAGTTCACCGCGGGCCGGTGCCGAGAACAGCGCCTGGCCCTCTGCCACGGTCTCCAGCACCGACTGCGTCATCGGGTCGTGCAGCGCCTTGACCAGCGCCTGCTGGGCGGCAGCATCGGCCGGCCAGCCCTGCACATCGATGCGCAGGCCACGCTCGACCCGGCTGACCGGCTGGCCCGCACCGCGGACCAGTTCGGTGGCCTTGCTCGACCACGGCGACAGCGTGCCCAGGCGCGGCACCACAATGCGGCTGACCGCGCCCTCGGCCACGGCCTCGGCCTGCGGCGCGGCTTCGAGGATGCGGCACAGGGTGGCCAGGTCGGGGACGGCGCTGCCTTCGGGCTGCACGAAGTAGACGTGCCAGGCACCGCTGATGCGCAGGGAGGGAGCGATGGACTGCAGGCGGGATTCAAGACGTTCGCGGCGGAACGGCGACAGGGCGGGCGCGCCCTCGAGGACCATCATGTCCGGGGAACCGTAGTTGGGAAACGGGCCCGACATTGTACCGGAAGCGGGGGAAGGGCTCTGGCCGGGCGGCGCCCGGCACCCGCCGAAGCCAGGGCAACGGCAACAGCAACAGCAACGGCAACAGCAACTGCC
>NZ_JAOEDV010000067.1:0-24570 GCF_029837545.1 Stenotrophomonas sp. GD04024
CAGCCGCCAGCGGCTGGGCCGGGCCCCGGAGGGGGTTCACGGCGTCCCCCGCGAACCCACCCCGCCCGTCCTCTGACAATTTCCGAGTGCGTCCGCCACGGAAAAGAAAAAAGAAGGTCAAAAGCAAAGCCGGTTGGCTGGCCGCCTTTTGTAGAGCCGAGCCCACGCTCGGCTGCATTTCGATCAGATATCGAATAATCGATTCCGTTGCAGATTCACCCACGCATGGCGTGGATACCGTGTCGACCAAGGTCGACACCTACCAGCAGCGGGGAACTGTCAGAGGCGGGGCGGTGTGGGCAGGCAGGACCGTTGGCGCCATGGATGGCGCCATCGAGCCCCCATGGACGGGTTTACGGCGTGTCCTGCCTGCCTACACCGCCCCGCCTCCCTCAGTAAGTATGCTGTTGCTGTTGCTTTGGCTCTGGCCCTTGCCTCTGCGGGTGCCGGGTGCAACCCGGCCGAACCCCTTCCTCAGGGCCAGGCTGGCGGCGCGGCCGCCCAGGCCTGCTGCACCTCGGCCAGCGACGCACGCTCATCCTCGCGCCAGTGCGGCAGCAACTGCGCAAACTGGGCCGTGCTGCTCCACTGCGACGGCTCGGTCCGCACCGCCGCCGCATACCACTGCACCGCCTCCTGCTTCTGCCCCGACCGCCACAGCGCCAACGCATAGGTCGGCGGCACCCAGCTGGGCTTCGTGCGCGCATTGCCCGCCGAGGCCAGCCACTGTTCCAGCGCCGCCTCCGGCTTGCCCTGGCGAAGCAGGTCCCAGCCGTAGTTCCAACGCACGCTGCGGCCGCTGCTGCTCTGGGCCGGCGCCTCTTTCATGGCCTCGCCATACAACTGCTCGGCCAGCTCGCCACGGCCCTGTGCACCGGCCACCATCGCCAGCTGCACCGTGGCTTCAATGGCACGCCTGCCACGTTCACGCAGCTTCAGCAGCTGGGCGACCAGCTCATCGCCCTCGCCCTGCACCGCCACCATCGGCGCGGCGGCCGGATCGCTGTCGAAGTAGAACTCCTGGGGGGCCGGCAACGCCGGTGCCGCCCACGCTGTGGCCGCTCCCGAGGCCAGCAGCACGCTGGCCAGGATCTTTCCTGGAACTGACATCCCTTCTCCCCAGGCTGCAACCGCAGCCTCCCTCTCTCTGCCCGATCCTAACCCCAGCAGCGGCGCGGGCGCGAGTGCCGGGGGCATTACGGGCGCGCTGCTACAATCCGCGCCTTTCCCGCCGCGTGCCCGCACGCGGCCGGTGCCAGCCGATCCTACCGGGCCAGCCATGACCAGTACCGCGCAACTCACTTCGCCCTCTTCCGCCGACCTGATCGACCGTGACTACACGCTCGACCACAAGTACACCCGCAACGAGGGGCGGATCTACCTGAGTGGCGTGCAGGCACTGGTGCGGTTGCCGCTGATGCAGCGCCTGCGCGATGCCGCCGAAGGCATCGACAGCGCGGGCTTCGTCAGCGGCTACCGTGGCAGCCCGCTGGGGGGCTTCGACCTGGAACTGTGGCGCGCGCGCAAGCACCTGGAAGCGGCCAGGGTGAAGTTCACCCCCGGCCTCAACGAGGATCTGGGCGCCACCATGGTCTGGGGCACCCAGCAGACCAACCTGTTCCCCGGCGCCAACGTGCAGGGCGTGTTCGGCATGTGGTACGGCAAGGGCCCGGGCGTGGACCGCTGCGGCGACGTGTTCAAGCACGCCAACGCCGCCGGCACCTCGCGTTACGGCGGCGTGCTGGCGCTGGCGGCCGATGACCATGCCTGCCGCAGTTCGACCCTGCCGCATGGCAGCGAGGACGAGTTCGTCAGTGCGATGATGCCGGTGCTGAATCCGGCCGGCGTGCAGGACATCCTCGACATGGGCCTGCTCGGTTGGGCGATGAGCCGCTATACCGGCCGCTGGGTCGGCTTCAAGACCATTGCCGAAACGGTGGAATCGTCGGCCTCGGTCGAGGTCGATCCGCTGGCCCGCCGCATCGTGTTGCCCGAAGACTTCGACATGCCCGGCGGCGGCCTCAACATCCGCTGGCCGGACCCGCCGCTGGACCAGGAAATGCGCCTGCACCGCTATGCGGTGAAAGCGGCGCAGGCCTTTGCCCGCGCCAACGGCATCGACAAGGTGGTGATGGATGCACCGCGCGCGCGACTGGGCATCGTCACTACCGGCAAAAGCTATCTGGACGTGCTGCAGGCGCTGGAATACCTGGGCCTGGACGAAGCAGCATGCGCCGACATCGGCATCCGCGTGTACAAGGTCGGCATGACCTGGCCGCTGGAACCGGAGGGCATCGCCCGCTTCGCGCAGGGCCTGGAAGACATCATCGTGGTGGAGGAGAAGCGGGCCTTCATCGAGCGCCAGATGAAGGAACAGTTCTTCAACTGGCCGGCCAGCTGGGGCCAGCGCCCGTCCATCGTCGGCAAGTACGACGAGAGCGGTGAATGGATCCTGCCGTCCACCGGCGAACTGACCCCGGCCACCATCGCCGGCGTGATCGGCCGCCGCATCCAGAAGTTCTTCAACAACGACTCGATCGAGCAGCGCCTGCAGTGGATGCAGGAGAAGGAAGCCGAGCTTGCGCTGCCGCGCGCCAGCTTCCCGCGCGTGCCGCATTACTGCTCGGGCTGCCCGCACAACACCTCCACCCAGGTGCCGGAGGGCTCGCGCGCGCTGGCCGGCATCGGTTGCCATTACATGGTGACCTGGATGGACCGCAGCACCGACACCTTCACCCACATGGGCGGTGAAGGCGTGACCTGGGCCGGGCAGGCGCCGTTCACCGATACGCCGCACGTGTTCCAGAACCTGGGCGACGGCACCTATTTCCACAGCGGTTCGCTGGCGATCCGCCAGGCGGTCGCGGCCGGCGTCAACATCACCTACAAGATCCTCTACAACGATGCGGTGGCGATGACCGGCGGCCAGCCGGTGGACGGCCCCCTGAGCGTGCCGGACATCGCAAGGCAGATGCGCGCCGAAGGCATCCACACCATCGTGGTGCTGTCGGACAACATCGGCAAGTGGACCGGCCAGCGCGAGCACTTCCCCAGCGATGTCGAGTTCCATGACCGCAGCGAACTGGATGCCGTGCAGAAGCGCCTGCGCGAAGTGAAGGGTGTTTCGATCCTGATCTATGAGCAGACCTGCGCCACCGAGAAGCGCCGCCGCCGCAAGCGCGGCAAGCTGGAAGACCCGCAGAAGCGGGTGATGATCAATTCGCTGGTCTGCGAAGGCTGCGGCGACTGTGGCAAGAAGAGTTTCTGCGTGTCGGTGCTGCCGAAGGAAACCGAGTTCGGGCGCAAGCGCGAGATCGACCAGTCCAACTGCAACAAGGACTATTCGTGCGTGAACGGCTTCTGCCCGAGCTTCGTCACCGTGCACGGTGGCCAGCCGCGCAAGGGCAGCAAGCGCGATGCCTCCACGCTGCTGGACAACCTGCCGGCACCGGTGGTGCGCGGTACGCTGGAACAGCCCTGGAACATCCTGATCACCGGCGTCGGCGGTACCGGCGTGGTGACCATCGGCGCCCTGCTGGGCATGGCCGGCCACCTGGAAGGCAAGGGCGCGACCGTGCTCGACCAGACCGGCCTGGCGCAGAAGGGTGGCGCGGTGACCACGCACATCCGCATCGCACGCCGCCCGGACGACATCCACGCCGTGCGCATCGCCGCCGGTGAGGCCGACCTGGTGCTGGGCTGCGACATGGTGGTGGTGAACGACTACTGGGCGCTGTCGAAGGTGCGCGCCGGCCGTTCGCAGGTGGTGCTGAACACCTACGAGGCAATGCCGGGTACCTTCACCACCCGCCCGGACATGCAGTTCCCCGCCGCCGACATCGTCGCCGGTGTGCGCGTGGCGCTGGGTGGCCAGGAGCCGCTGTTGCTCGATGCCACCCAGCTGGCCACCGCGCTGCTGGGCGATGCCATCGCCGCCAACCTGTTCATCCTCGGCTATGCCTGGCAGCAGGGACTGGTGCCGCTGTCGTTCGACTCGCTGATGCGTGCCATCGAACTCAACGGTGCGGCCGTGGCGATGAACCAGCAGGCCTTCGCCTGGGGCCGCCTGGCCGTGGTCGACCCGCAGGCCGTGCAGCAGGCGGCCGGCCTGGTGCGCAACCGCCACACCGATACCGAATCCACCCCGGGCCCGCTGCATCCGCTGCCGCCGGGCGAATGGGAGGGCAACGAATGGGGCGCCACCGCCGCACCGCGCAACACCGGCGACGAGCGCGAACTGCGGGGCCTGCCCTCGCACGGTGGCGATGTGGCGTTCCTGCCGCTGGACGACGCGCGCCTGTCGCGCTCGCTGGATGAAATGATCGAGCGCCGCGCCGCGTTCCTGGTCGAGTACCAGGACGCAGCCTACGCCAACCGCTATCGCGATCTGGTGTCGCGCGTGCGCGCCGCCGAAGCCGAGCGCATCGGCGGCTCAACCGCGCTGACCGAGACCGTCGCCCGTTACCTGTTCAAGCTGATGGCATACAAGGACGAGTACGAAGTGGCGCGCCTGTACACCAGCGGCGACTTCCAGCGCCGCCTGCAGCAGCAGTTCGAGGGCGACTACCAGCTGCGCTTCCACCTGGCGCCGCCGCTGTTCGCCAGGAAGGACGAGCAGGGCCGGCTGCTGAAGAAGGAATACGGGCCGTGGATGTTCAAGGCGTTCGGCCTGCTGGCGAAGCTGAAATTCCTGCGTGGCGGCCGCTTCGATGTGTTCGGGCGCACTGAAGAGCGCCGCATGGAGCGCAAGCTGATCGGTGACTACGAGGCGACCGTGCAGGTGCTGCTGGACGGCCTGGAAGACGGCCGCCTGGCCCTGGCGGTGGAGATTGCCAGCATTCCCGAGCACATCCGCGGCTATGGCCACGTCAAGGAAGCGCACTTCGCGCAGGCCAAGGCGCGTGAGGCTGCCCTGCTGGCGCAGTGGCGCAATCCGAAGGCGCTGCACATCGTGCAGGTGGCTTGAAGGCCGCAGAACCGGTAGTGCCGGCCGCTGGCCGGCATCCCTCCAGGCAATCGGTTGCCGGCCAGCGGCCGGCACTACCCGCGATTCACCCCAGCCGCCACAGCAGCAGGCGGTTGTTGGCCGGCATCGCCACATCGCCCAGTCGGGTGAACCCGTTGTCGGCGGCCAGCGCCTGCACCGCTTCGCTATCGCGGATGCCGCTGCGCGGATCACGCGCCTTCAGCCAGGCATCGAACTGCGCATTGCTGTCACTGGTGTAGCGGCCGCTGTAGTTGAACGGGCCGTACACCGCCAGCAGCGCGCCATGGCGCAGCACCGGTGGCAGCGCGGCGAACAGCGCCTGCACGCGCTCCCAGCCCATGATGTGCAGCGTGTTGGCGCTGAATGCGGCGTCGAATGTGCTGCCCTGCGGCAGGCTGAGGCCGGGTGCCGGCGGAAGTTCCACCTGCAGCGCCAGCGGCGGCAACAGGTTCAGCAAGGCCGCTTCGGCGCGCCATGCCTCGATGCCAGGCAGGTGGTCGGGATGATCACTGGGTTGCCAGCGCAGCCACGGCCAGCGCTCGGCAAAGAACGCGGCGTGCTGGCCGGTGCCGCTGCCGATTTCCAGCAGCCGGTGGCGGTCGCCCATCCACGGGTCGAGTGCGGTGGCGATCGGTTCGCGGTTGCGCTCGCAGGCTTCTGAATACGGCTTGCTCGACATCAGGACGGCGTCCAGGCGGGGTCGGCTCCATTGTGCACGAGGGGGGATTACTGAGCAGGGCTGCGCCCTGCACCTGCTCAGAGCCAGAGCCGGAGCAACAGCAAAGGCAGAATCGGGCTTCCTGTGGGATGGCGGGATAGGTCCGGTTGCGGGGGACGCCGTAAACCCGTCCTTGGGGGCTTGGCCGCGGCATCCATGCCGCGGACACCCCCGCAACCGGACCCACCCCGCCTTCGACAGTTTCCGGAGATCTGTCAGATCTCATTCGATTCATTTCGATATCTGACAGATGTGTCGACCAAGGTCGACACCTACCAACAGCACAGGGAATCTGTCAGAGGCGGGGCGGTGTCGGAGTGCGGGGTGTCAGCCGCATGGATGCGGCTGCCAAGCCTACACGGACGTACTTGCGGCGTCCCCGCAGTCCGACACCGCCCCGCCACCCCTCGGAATGCCCGCTTTTGACGTTGACGTTGATTCGGCGGGTGCAGGGCTGCAAGCCCTGCCGAAACCCTCCCCAACCATGACTGCAGTCACTTGCCCGGACGTGCTGCGCTGGCGAAAGTCGAGGGGTTGACGTGATCGGCTCGGCCTGTTGCCAACCGCACGCAAGCGAGAGAGAGAAACGCTGTGCAACGACGTGAGTTCCTGGCTGTTTCCGGTCTGGGCCTGGCCGGCCTGCTGCTGCCGCATTCCCGTGCCATCGCTGCCGAGCAGCTGCTGGCCCCGGTCGATACCGCCCAGCGCCGGCGCCTGGCCGAGGTCGCCCTGGCCACCGCGCGCAACGCCAAGGCCAGCTACTGCGACGTCCGCATCGGCCGTTACCTCAACCAGTCGGTCATCACCCGCGAGCACCAGGTCGGCAATGTGACCAACCGCGAGTCGTCCGGCGTGGGCGTGCGGGTGATCGTCAACGGTGCCTGGGGCTTTGCCGCCACCCATCAGCAGACCGAGGCGGCGGTGCGCGCGGCGGTCGAGCAGGCCGCTGCGATTGCCCGTGCCAACGCCAGCATCCAGACCCGTCCGGTGCAGCTGGCACCGACGCCGTCGGTGGGTGAGGTGCGCTGGCAGACGCCGATCCGCCGCAATGCCATGCAAGTGCCGATCCAGGACAAGGTGGAGCTGCTGCTGGCGCTCAACGCCGCCGCGCTGAATGCGGGTGCCGACTACATCAATTCCACGTTGTTCCTGGTCAACGAACAGAAGTACTTCGCCTCCAGCGATGGCTCGTTCATCGACCAGGACATCCATCGCATCTGGCTGCCGTTCACCGCCACCGCCATCGACAAGGCCAGCGGCAAATTCCGCACCCGCGCCGGCCTGTCCTCGCCGATGGGCATGGGCTACGAGTTCCTCGATGGCGATGCGCGCGGCAAGGTCCAGCTGCCCGGTGGCATCACCGCCTACCGCGATTCCTACGATCCGGTCGAGGACGCCATCGCCGCTGCCCGCCATGCGCGCGAGAAGCTGAAGGCACCCTCGGTGAAGCCCGGCAAGTACGACCTGGTGCTGGACCCGTCCAACCTGTTCCTGACCATCCACGAGAACGTCGGCCACCCGCTGGAGCTGGACCGCGTGCTCGGCTACGAAGCCAACTACGCCGGCACCAGCTTCGCCACGCTGGACAAGCGCGATGCCGGCTTCCGCTGGGGCAGCGACATCGTCACCTTCTTCGCCGACAAGACCCAGCCGGGCAGCCTCGGCGCGGTCGGCTATGACGACGAAGGGGTGAAGACCCAGCGCTGGGACCTGGTGCGCGACGGCATCCTGGTCGATTACCAGGCCACCCGCGATGAAGCTCATATCCTCGGCCGCGACGCATCGCACGGCTGCAGCTATGCCGATTCCTGGGCCAGCGTGCAGTTCCAGCGCATGGCCAATGTCTCGCTGGCGCCGGGCAAGCAGCCGCTCAGCGTCGAGGACATGATCAAGGACGTGGAGAACGGCATCTGGATCCACGGCCGCGGTTCGTATTCGATCGACCAGCAGCGCTACAACGCGCAGTTCGGCGGCCAGCTGTACTACCAGATCAAGGACGGAAAGATCGCCGGCATGGTCGAGGACGCGGCTTACCAGATCCGCACGCCGGAGTTCTGGAACGCCTGCACCGCCATCTGCGATGAACGCGATTTCCGCCTGGGTGGTTCGTTCTTCGATGGCAAGGGCCAGCCCGGCCAGGTCTCGGCGGTTTCGCACGGTTCGTCCACCACCCGCTTCAACGGCATCAACATCATCAACACCGCGCGCAGTCTCGGCGCTTGAGCCACCCATCCTTCGACATGGAGAGCAGCCTTGCAAAGACGTGACTTCCTGGCCCTGACCGGGCTTACCGCGGGCGGGCTGATCGTGCCCTCCTTCTTCGGCAAGGTGATCGCCGCCGAGCAGCTGCAGTCCAGCCTCGACCCGGCGTTGAAGAAACGCCTGGCCGACGCCGCCCTGCAGGCCGCGCGCAGTGCCGGTGCCACCTACTGCGACGTGCGCATCGGCCGCTACCTGCGCCAGTTCGTGATCACCCGCGAGGACAAGGTGCAGAACGTGGTGAACACCGAGTCCACCGGCGTGGGCATCCGCGTGATCGTCAACGGTGCCTGGGGCTTCGCAGCCACCAATGCGCTGGGCACCGCCGACGTGGCCAGGGCCGCGCAGCAGGCGGCAGCGATCGCCAAGGCCAATGCCGGCGTGCAGACCGCACCGGTGCAGCTGGCCAAGGCGCCGGGCGTGGGCGAGGTGAGCTGGCGCACGCCGATCCGCAAGAACGCCATGGAGGTGCCGATCAAGGACAAGGTCGACCTGCTGCTGGATGTCAACGCCGCCGCGATGGGCGCCGGTGCCAGCTTCGTCAATTCGATGCTGTTCCTGGTCAACGAGCAGAAGTACTTCGCCTCCACCGATGGCTCCTACATCGACCAGGACGTGCATCGCATCTGGGCACCGATGACGATCACCGCGATCGACAAGGCCAGCGGCAAGTTCCGTACCCGTGAGGGCCTGTCCTCGCCGATGGGCCTGGGCTACGAGTACCTCGATGGCGCCGCCGCCGGCAAGGTGGTCAGCCCGAACGGCGTGGTCAACTACAGCACCTCCTATGACATGAAGGAGGACGCCATCGCCGCCGCCAAACAGGCGCAGGAGAAGCTGAAGGCACCGTCGGTGAAGCCGGGCAAGTACGACCTGGTGCTCGACCCGTCGCACACCTGGCTGACCATCCACGAGTCGATCGGCCACCCGCTGGAACTGGACCGCGTGCTCGGCTACGAAGCCAACTATGCCGGCACCAGCTTCGCCACCCTGGACAAGCGCGAACAGCACTTCCAGTACGGCAGCGAGCACGTCAACATCTTCGCCGACAAGACCCAGCCGGGCAGCCTCGGCGCGGTGGCGTACGACGACGAAGGCGTGAAGTGCAAGCGCTGGGACCTGATCAGCAACGGCAAGCTGGTGGACTACCAGACCATCCGCGACCAGGCCCACATCCTCGGCAAGACCGAGTCCGACGGCTGCTGCTATGCCGACTCGTGGTCCAGCGTGCAGTTCCAGCGCATGGCCAACGTGTCGATGGCGCCGGGCAAGCAGCCTCTGAGCGTGCCGGACCTGATCAAGGACGTGGAGAACGGCATCTACATCATCGGTGACGGCTCGTTCTCGATCGATCAGCAGCGCTACAACGCGCAGTTCGGCGGCCAGCTGTTCTACGAGATCAAGAACGGCCAGATCACCCGCATGCTGGAAGACGTGGCCTACCAGATCCGCACGCCGGAATTCTGGAATGCCTGCACCGCCGTGGCCGACGAGCGCGACTACCGCCTGGGCGGTTCGTTCTTCGACGGCAAGGGCCAGCCGGGCCAGGTCTCGGCGGTCTCGCACGGTTCGTCGACCGCGCGCTTCAACGGCATCAACGTCATCAACACCGCACGCAGCCTCGGCTGACCGGTCAGGAGCCCTTACACCATGAGTATCTTCACCGAAGCCCAGGCCAAGGCCATCCTCGACAAGGTCATCGCCCTGTCCAAGGCCGATGAGTGCACCGCCGTGCTGGCCGGCGCGATCAGCGGCAACATCCGTTTCGCGCTGAACAATGTGTCCACCAGCGGCATCGTCGACAACACCGAACTGGCGGTCACCGTTGCCTTCGGCAAGCGCGTCGGCACCGCCTCGATCAACGAGTTCGACGATGCCGCACTGGAACGGGTGGTGCGCCGTGCCGAAGACCTGGCGCGCCTGGCCCCGGAGAACCCGGAGTTCATGCCGGCCATCGGCAAGCAGAGCTACCGCGCCAGCCCGACCTTCAGCGAATCCACTGCCGCGATCGATCCGGCGTTCCGTGCCAAGGTTGCCGCCGATTCGATCGCGCCGTGCCGCGGGCATGGCCTGATTGCCGCCGGCTTCCTCGAGGATGGCCAGGGCTTCCAGGCCACCGCCAACAGCAACGGCAATTTCGCCTACCAGCGCACCACCAGCTTCGACTACACCTGCACGGTGCGCACCGAAGATGGCCGTGGTTCGGGCTGGGTCGGCCGCAACCTGAAGGACGCAGCGGACTTCAAGGCCGACCAGGACATCCGCATCGCCATGCGCAAGGCTACCGAATCGGCCGAAGCCAAGGCGCTGGAGCCGGGCAAGTACACGGTGATCCTGGAACCGGCTGCGGCCGCGGGCCTGATCAGCTTCATGATGAACTTCTTCAGCGCCCGCTCGGCCGATGAAGGCCGCAGCTTCCTGTCGAAGAAGGGTGGTGGCAACAAGCTGGGCGAGCAGGTCTACGACCCGCGCGTGACCATGATCGCCGACCCATGGCATCCGGATGCACCGGTGCTGCCGTGGGACGGCGAAGGCATGCCACGCGAGCGCATGGCGATCATCGAGAACGGCAGGATCGCCAACCTGGACTACTCGCGCTTCTGGGCCCAGAAGCAGGGCAAGACCGCCAAGGCCACCCCGGGCAACCTGCTGATGAGCGGTGGCGACAAGAGCACCGCCGAACTGGTGCGTGGCACCCAGAAGGGCATCCTGGTCACCCGCACCTGGTACATCCGCATGGTCGATCCGCAGACCGTGCTGCTGACCGGCCTGACCCGAGACGGTACCTTCTACATCGAGAACGGCCAGATCAAGCACCCGGTGAAGAACTTCCGCTTCAACGAGTCGCCGGTGATCATGCTCAACAACATCGAAGAGCTGGGCAAGCCGGTGCGCGTGGCCGGTGATGAATCCAGCTACGTGATGATGATCCCGCCGATGAAGCTGCGCGATTTCACCTTCACCTCGCTGTCCGACGCGGTCTGATGGATCGTCGGGCCTGCCTGCGCTGGTTGGCCACTGCCGCTTCGGCGGCGGTGCTGCCGGCCTGGGCGCAGGCAGGCCCGCGCAGTTCGCGCTACGACTTCTGGTTCACCCGCCTGCAGTACGACTCTGGTGACTGGGACGTGGACGCGCGCATGCCGTCCAACCTGATCACCTCGCTGATCGACTACACCTCGCTGCGCGTGGACCCGCAGGAGCACGTGGTGGCACTGGCCGACCCGCGCATGCTGGAAGCGCCGTTCTGCTACCTGGCCGGGCACACGCTGGTCGAGTTCAACGCCGCCGAGCGGCAGAACTTCGTGCGCTACGTGCGCAATGGCGGCTTCGTGTTCGTCGACGACTGCAACCACGACATTGATGGCCTGTTCGCCACCTCGTTCGAGGCGCAGATGGGCCGCCTGTTCGGGCCGAAGGCATTGCAGAAGCTGCCCAACAACCACGCGCTGTACCGCAGTTTCTTCCGCTTCCCGGACGGCCCGCCCGCCACCAGCTTCGAGCTCAACGGCTGGGGCGACGACCTGGTGCACGACTACCTGAAGGGCATCGAGGTCGATGGCCGCCTGGGCCTGCTCTACAGCAACAAGGACTACGGTTGCGAGTGGGACTACGACTGGCGCAACAAGCGTTTCCTGGCCGAAGACAACACCCGCTTCGGCGTCAACATCGTGATGTACGCGCTGAACAACTGACAGGACCTGCACGCCCATGACCACCCCCGACCTCGATTCCCTGCTGCCGCGCCTGGATGCGCTGCGCGGCGCCCTGGCCCGTGCCGTGGTCGGCCAGCACAGCGTGGTCGAACAGCTGCTGATCGGCCTGCTGGCCGGCGGCCATTGCCTGCTGGAAGGTGCGCCAGGCCTCGGCAAGACCCTGCTGGTGCGCTCGCTGGGGCAGGCACTGGAACTGCAGTTCCGGCGCGTGCAGTTCACGCCCGACCTGATGCCCAGCGACATCCTCGGCACCGAACTGCTGGAAGAAGACCACGGCACCGGCCATCGCCATTTCCGCTTCCAGCAGGGCCCGATCTTCACGAACCTGCTGCTGGCCGACGAACTCAACCGCACCCCGCCCAAGACCCAGGCCGCGCTGCTGGAGGCAATGCAGGAACGCACGGTCAGCTACGCCGGCACCACCTACGCATTGCCTGCGCCGTTCTTCGTGCTGGCCACGCAGAACCCGATCGAGCAGGCCGGCACCTACCCGCTGCCGGAAGCGCAGCTGGACCGCTTCCTGCTGCACGTGCTGGTGGATTACCCCAGCGAGGACGAGGAACGCCAGATCCTGGAGCAGACCACCGGCGGCGCCACCGACGCAGTACCCAAGGTGATGGACGCCGAGGCGGTGATCGCTTTGCAGGCCGCTGTGCGCCAGGTGCATGTCAGCCCCGACGTGCTGGCCTGGATCACCCGCCTGGTGCGCGCCAGCCGGCCCGGCGATGGCGCGCCGGCGGCGATCAACCAGTGGGTGAAATGGGGTGCCGGCCCGCGTGCCGGGCAGTCGCTGGTGCTCGCGGCGAAAGCACGCGCCCTGCTGCAGGGCCGCTTCGCTGCCACCCGCGAGGATGTGCAGGCGCTGGCCGCACCGGTGATGCGCCACCGCCTGCTGCTGTCGTTCGCCGCCGAGGCCGAGCAGAAGCGTGCCGACGACGTGGTCGCCGCCCTGCTGCAGGCCGTGCCGTTCCCGGGTTGATCCAGGCGTGAGTGCAGGCATGCCGCTGACGTTGCC
This sequence comes from Stenotrophomonas sp. GD04024, assembly GCF_029837545.1. NCBI lineage: Bacteria > Pseudomonadati > Pseudomonadota > Gammaproteobacteria > Lysobacterales > Lysobacteraceae > Stenotrophomonas > Stenotrophomonas sp. GD04024. Next base: position 12,693 of record NZ_JAOEDV010000067.1, read on the forward strand.
ACCGGAACTGCGTGCGCGCCTGCGCATGCTGCGCCTGCGGCCACGCCTGGCCAGTGGTGCCAGCGGCATCGGCCAGCATGCCAGCCGCAGCCGCGGCGCCGGCCTGGAATTCGCGCAGTACCGTGCCTACGAGCCGGGTGACGAGCTGCGCCAGATCGATTGGAAGCTGTACGCGCGTTCGGATCGCTTCTTCGTGCGCGAATCGGAACGCGAAAGCCCGATCACGGCCTGGCTGCTGCTCGATGCCACCGCCTCGGCCAGCCAGGCCGATCGCGCAGCACCGCAGCGCACGCGCCTGGACCATATGCGCGGCGTGGCCGCCTGCCTGGTCGAACTGGCCCTGCAGCAGGGTGACCGCTTTGGCCTGCTGGTGATCAATGGCGATGGGCTTCAACTGGTGCCTGCCGCCAGCGGTGCGCGACAGCGCGACCGGGTACATCTGCAGCTGCATGCGCTGCAGGCGCGCGGCAGCTGGCCCGCCGCCGATCGCCTGCGCCCCCTGTGGGAGCGCGTGCGCCCGGGCGACCTGCTGCTGGCGATCGGCGATGGTTTCGATGAGGCGGGCATCGTCCTGCTGGAACAGCTGGCCAGCGCGCGCCGCGAGGTGGGGCTGCTGCAGATCCTGACGGCCGACGAGCGGGATTTCCCGTTTGATGCCGGCCATCGTTTCCGCGATCCCGAAACCGGCGACGAACTGCTGGGCGACGGCGCGGCGATCCGCGCCGACTACCTGCAGCGCTTTGCCGCTGCACGCACCGCCTTGCAGGCGCGGCTGCAGGCCAGCGGCATCGCCAGCGCCACCGGCTGGCTCGATCAGCCCCTGGACCAACCACTGCAGGCGCTGTTTGGCCGTGGGGGCGGTGCATGACCCTGCTGTTCCCATTGGGCCTGGCCGCGCTCGCTGCCTGGCTGCTGCCGCTGCTGATCCACCTCGCCCGGCGCCATCCGTATACGCCGCTGGATTTCGCTGCGCTGCGCTGGTTGCGCGCACAGATCCGGCCGCGCCAGCGCATCCGCTTTGATGATTGGCCGCTGCTGCTGGTGCGCCTGCTGTTGCTGGCCGCGCTGGCCCTGTTGCTGGCGCGGCCAGCGTTGACCGGCCCTGCCCGGCTCCCCGCGGCGTGGACGGTCGTGGCACCGGGGTTGGACGCGACCGCACTGCGCGGCACCGCCGAAGAGGGCAACTGGCACTGGCTGGCACCCGGCTTCCCCGCCATCGATCATGCGCCACCGGTATCCAGCGCATCGCTGCCCAGCCTGTTGCGTGAACTGGACGCACAGCTGCCCGCGGGCACCGCGTTGACCGTGCACGTTCCCGATCCCTTGCCTGGCCTGGATGGCGCCCGCCTGCAGCTGTCGGGCGACGTGCAATGGCACACGCAGCCGATGCCGGTCACACCGCCGCAGACGGCAGTGGCACTGCCTCGACTACGCGTGCACGGCGAGGCATCCGCCACTGCCCAGCACTGGTTGAACGCACTGCAGCGCGCGTGGGGCGTGCAGGCACTGCCCTCGCCCTTGGCGGAGGATGTTGTGCCCGAACGCGGCGAGATTGGCGTGTGGAGCCGCAACGATGCACTGCCGGCGAACTGGCAGGCGTGGCTGCGCGACGGCGGTCTTGTCATGCGTGCCGGCAAGCCTGCTGCCGGCGCCCGCATCCTGTTGCGCGACGCCGAGGGCGTACCGCTGCTATGGCAGCAACGCATCGGCCAAGGCCAACTGCTGTCGTTGCCCGGCGACTGGAATGCCGCCAGCAACGCTGCGCTGCGCGATCCGCAGTTGCCACGTGCCCTGCTGCTGGCGCTGCAGCCGCCCACGGCTCCGCGGCTGGGCGATGCACGTGACCAGGCGCCGCACCGGGCCGCATTGCCTGCTGTAACACCACCGCCGCGTGAGCCGACGCCTTGGCTGTTGCTGGCCATCGTGCTGCTGTTCGCGCTGGAACGCTGGATGGCCAGCAGTGCCCAACGCAGGGTGGCCGCATGAACACCCTGCAGCACGCCTGGCAACGCGCGCGCCGCCGCCGTGCGCTCATCACCCTGCTGCTGGGCCTGCCGTGGGCGCTGGCCGCAACGGTACTGGCGCTGCGCCTGGCCGGCTTCGATGTCGCCTGCGTGGTCGGCACGGTCGGCCTTCTCGCCTGCGCGGCCTTCGCCACCACACGTGCCCGCCAGCTGGACCGGCAATGGCTGCAGCGCCAGCTCGATGGCAGCGGTGCCAGCGAGGACAGCGCTGACCTGCTGTTCGCCGAGGCCACCAGGCTCAATCCGCTGCAGCAGCGCCAACGCTCGCACGTGCTGGCCACGCTGGAGCGCAGCATGCCGGAGCTGCGACCGCGCTGGCCGCGCAGAGCATTGGCACTGTGCTGGATCGCGGGCCTGGCCATCGCGCTGCTGGCACTGGGTTGGCCGCGCACGAACGCCCGCCCCGCGGCCGTTGCGCCTGCAGCGCAAGGCAGCACGGCTGCCGCAGGCCCGCTGCACCTGCAGTCCACCCGCCTGCGCATCGACGCGCCGGCCTATACTGGCCAGGCCACGCTTACCCAGAACGCGCTGGATGCCAAGGTGGCCGCCGACAGTCGGCTGTCGTGGTCGTTGCGCTTCGACCGTGCGCCGGACAAGGCCTGGCTGCAGTTCCACGATGGCCGACGCCTGCCGCTGAGCGCGCAGGACGGACAATGGCAGGCCCACGATGTGGCGCGCGCGCCGGCGCTGTACCGCGTGGTGAGCGAACCGGCGCTGGCCGAAACCCGTCTGTATCGGCTGGACGTGGTCGCCGACCGTGCACCCAGCGTGCGCGTGCTGGAACCGGCCGCCAGCCTGGTGCTGGGCACGCCCGGGCAGCGCCAGTGGGCGCTGCGCTTCGAGGCCAGCGACGACTATGGCGTGGCCGCGCAGGCAACGCTGTCGATCACCACCACCCAGGGCAGCGGCGAGAACATCACCTTCGTGAGGCGCAGCGTCGGCCTCACCGGCAGCGGCGAACCGACTGCACGCCGCTTCGCGCATACGCTCAACCTCGCCGCGCTGGGCGCGCAACCCGGCAACGATGTGATCGCCCAGCTGGAAGTGCGCGACAACCATGCGCCCACGCCGCAGACCGGGCGCAGCAGCAGCGTGATCCTGCGCCTGCCCAGCGCCGAGGTGGCACTCGGTGCCGAACTGGAAGGCCGCATCAAGAAGACACTGCCGGCCTACTTCCGCAGCCAGCGGCAGATCATCATCGATGCCGAAGCCTTGATCCGGCAGCGCCGCAGCCTGGCTGCCGAAGACTTCGTGAAGCGCAGCGATGCGATCGGTGTCGACCAGCGCATCCTGCGCCTGCGTTACGGCCAGTTCCTGGGCGAGGAAAGCGAGGGTGCGCCGAAGCCGCCGCCGACCAGCGACCTGCCCACCAGCGATACGCCCGCCGCAGACGACCACGATCACGACCATGGTGCCGAGGCCGGAGCGCACGATGAACATGGCCACGATCACGGCGGCAAGTCTGCCAACGCCGATACGCCACCGGTGTTCGGCAGCGCCACCGATGTGCTCTCCGAGTATGGGCATACCCACGACCATGCCGAAGCGGCCACCCTGCTCGACCCGCAGACCCGCGCCACGCTGAAGGCGGCGCTTGACCAGATGTGGTCGGCCGAAGGCGAACTGCGCCAGGGCCGACCGGAGCAGGCATTACCCTTCGCCTACAAGGCATTGGGCTTCATCAAGCAGGTGCAGCAGGCCGAGCGCATCTACCTGGCCCGGGTCGGACCGGAGCTGCCACCGATCGATGAAGGCCGCCGCCTCGGCGGTGACCGTGCCGGGCTGGCCAGTCGTGAACTGCCGCTGGCCGCCCGCACCCCGCCCGATCCGGCCATCGTCGAAGCCTGGCAGCGTCTCGGCCACGACACCGGCGCGCCGGACCTGGATGCGCTCGCGACCTGGCAGCAGCGCAACGCGGCCTACCTGCCCGATGCACTCGATCTGGCTGCGGCCATCGAGCAGCTGCGCATCGAGCCCGGTTGCCACGACTGTCGCCAGCGCCTGCGTGCACAGTTGTGGCGGGCGCTGCAGCGTCCGCCGCCGCAGGCGATGCGGCGCAGTGCCGCCGATGCGATGGGGCAGCGTTACCTTGATGCGCTGGAGGCGCAGCCATGAACGCCTCCGCTGTGAACCTGTGGATTGCACTGGCACTCGCCCTGATCGTGGTCATCGCCAGCGTGCGCCAGCTGCGTGGAAACACCGCGCACCCTGGCCGCCGGTGGATCGTGATCGCACTGCAGATCTTCGTCGCCGCGCTGCTGTATTTCTGCCTGGTGCCGCCCACCCGCCAGCAACCCGCAGGCGAGCTGGTCGTGCTCGGAACCGATGCCGGCAAGGCCGGCGCGCTCCCGGCCAGCGAAGGCCCGCTGTTGCTGTTGCCCGAAGCTGCCGACGTGGCCGGCGCACAGCGCGTTCCCGACCTGGCCACCGCGCTGCGCCAGCATCCGGCGTCCACACTGACACTGGTCGGTGCAGGTCTGGCCGCACGTGATCGCGATGCGTTGTTGCCGCCGGATGTACGTTGGCAGGCGGCACCGGAGCCGCGTGGCTGGATCGCGCTGCAACCACCGGCCGATGTCGCTCCCGGTGCTCGTTTTGACGTCCAGGCACAGGCGCGTGGCGTGGCCAAAGCGAAAGCAGAGCTGCTCGACCCCGCCGACAGCGTGGTTGATCGCACGGACGTTGCCGAGGATGGGCGCGTGAAGCTCAGCGGCATCGCCCGCGCCGAAGGCCGCAGCGTGTTCCAGCTGCGCCTGCTCGATGCCGAAGGCCATGTGGTGGACAGCGCGCCGGTGCCGCAGCAGACCCTGCCGGCCGCCCCCATAAGGCTGCCGGTGCGTGCCAGTGCGCCGGGCCCGGAGTTGAAGTACCTGCGCCGCTGGGCCGCCGATGCCGGCATCCGCGTGCAGGTGCAGGCCGATACCGGCGCCGGGCTCAGCGTGGGTGATGGCGCGGTTTCGCTCGATGCTGCAACACTGGCACGCAGCGACCTGCTGCTGCTGGACGAACGCAGCCTGGCAGCGTTGAGTGCAGGCCAGCTGGCCACCGTGCGCCAGGCGCTGCGCGAGGGACTCGGCGTGCTGGTGCGCAGTGCAGGCGCGCCTTCGGCCAGCGCGCGCCAGCGACTGCACGATCTGGGCCTGCCGGTGCAGGGCGATGGCAGCAGCCGCCTCCTTGAACTTCCCGGCGATGGCGAAAGCACGATCCTCGCCGCACGACGCGGCCCGCTCGCCGCCGGCACGTTGCCGACCGGCTACGGTGAGGAGGCCGACCGCCGTTCGCACAGTGCCTCCCTACCCGCGCTGGAAGTCCTGGCGCTGCAGGTGCCGGGCAGCAGCGCGCTTCTGCAGGATCGTGCTGGCACCGCCATCGGCGGCTGGCGCGCGGCTGGCAAGGGCCGCATCGGCCTGCTGCCGATGACCGACAGCTGGCGCTGGGTGCTGGCCGGGCGCGACGACCGCCACGGCGAACTGTGGAGCAGCGTGGTGGCCACGCTGGCGCGTGCACAGGGCAGCGCTGATGCGCTCTGGTCACCGCAGCCGATCAGCTGGGCAGGCGAACGGCAGACGCTGTGCGGCGTGCAGGCGCCGCTGCAGGTCTTCAACGAAGGTGGCGACGGAGTACCGCTGGTCGTCGATGGCGCGACCTCGACCCTGCGCTGCGCCGGCTGGTGGCCACGTGACGCAGGCTGGCAGCGCCTGCAGCACGGTGACAGCATCGTCTGGCGCTATGTGTTCGACCCAAGGGCCGCGACCGCGCTGCATCGTCAGGCAATGATCGATGCGACTACTCAGGCGTTGGTCTCCAGCACGCCGGCGAACGCATCAGTGATGCAACCCGTGCCAGGATCGCGCTGGCCGTGGTGGCTGGCGTTCGTGCTGTGCGCCTCGCTGCTGTGGTGGCTGGAACGGCGGCGCTGAATCCAGCGATGGGATCGCAGACAGCATCCACGCATGGCGTGGATCTACTGGCCCCCCCCCTTCATCCCTCTTTCAGCGCTTGCCGGCGCGCCGGTACACACCATTGAAACGCACGTTCATGCCACCGCACTCGCTGTTGTCGGACACGATCAGTACGTCCCCCAGTGAATGCACGTGCACCCTGCAGGTGTCCTCGGCAAATTCCACATCCGCACCGCGAGGGATCGCGCGCGCTTCCACCTGGCCCAGGTTCGGCCCATACGGGCGCTGTTCCGGCGTGGGGTTGGCCGAGGGCCAGTAGGCATCGCCTTCCACCTGCAGCTGCCCACCCTGCACCGAAATGCGCAGGCCATTGTCGCCATCCTTCCAGTGACCCGCCCAGTCCTGCAGCGAGGGGGTCGCCACCGGCAGCGGCTGCAGCGTGCTGCGCTCCACCCAGCCCGCACTGCCGCCCACTCTGTTCGGGAAGAGCGCGCAGCGGTAGCGGCCGAGGTCGCGCCCGGTCACCACGACATCGCCGTTCACTACGTAGCTGCGCTGCCGGCAGGCAGGCTCGCCCTTGGCCGGGCAGCCGTCCATGTCACCGAGCAGGTACAGGCGTTGCGTGCCCACCACCCGCGCCAGTGCGAACCGGCTCTGTTCGGAGGGGAATGCGCCGTTGCGGCAGGCACCGTCACCGGCGATGCCGGCAGCGAAGGCAGGGATCGGCAGCACGGCGGCCAGCAGGACGAACGAACGCAGCAACATGGCAACGCCCCCACGGAGAAGGCCGAAGGATATACCGTCGCTACTTCACCGGAGGCGCGTCGCCAGCATTCTGTTCCTGGGAGAACAGCAGCGCGCGCCGCTGCTGCTCCGCACTGAGTTCCGGCGGTGGCCGCGCCACGGCGGCCTGGATCTGCGAAGGTCCACCCGTGAGCTTGTTCACGCCCTTGGCCGCCGCCATCACGCCCTTGACCACACCCATCATGATGTAGCCGCCACTCATGCTGACCTGCTCCGGCGACGGCGGCTCGCTCCAGTCGCGGCTGAAGCGGTTGTCACCGAACTTCACCGGGTTCTTGAAGCGGTACAGGTCCAGCGGCTGGTCGTCTTCGGGCTTGAGCGCCCGCACTTCGCCGAGGGTGGTGACGTTGTCCTGCGGCGGGGTGGTGGACACCGGCGCGGTGGTTGCCGCCGCAGTATCTGCGGGGGCAGCGGGCGCGGGATCGGGCACCGGCACGGCCTGCTGCGCGTGCGCGCGCGCAAGCCCAACCAGCAACAGGCCAGCCAGCAGTGCGCCCTGCGATCCACGTCCTGCCACCGCCATCACCCCTGTTGGTTGCGTCCTGTGAACAAGGATACGGATGCGGGCTTCAGATTTCGTTGGCGTCGGCAGGGGCATTCAGGGTGGGTCACGCCTGGCCGATGCGCGACCAGGGCCGCCGAAGTTTGCAACGAACTTCATTCCCCCCGCGGGGCGGGGCCTGCATCCTGTGCTGTTCCCGCTACGGCAACCCCCATGTCAGCTCCCTCCACCCTCCTACCGCCGCACCCGTTCGCCTGCTGATGTCGCGCGCAGCAGTGCTGTTTGGCGTGGCAATCCTGCTGGCGATGGTCGTGGCGGCCATTGCCGAATGGACGGCACGCGTGTGCAGCAGGCTGCGTGCGCTGCGCAGGGCCCGCGTGCTACGCACACTGAACGCTGACGAGCACGCCGCTCTGGCGCCCCTGCGCGCAATGACCGGCATCGCCCACGACGATCAGGTTCGATTGCTGCGCGGCGCGTTCATAGGGGGCGCTTACCGCCCCAGGCACCCGTTCAACGATGGCATGCTGGGTGGCATTCCCGTGCTGTTTCCGTCCGCTGCACGCGACCACATGGCCGCCTGGAACGAAGCGGAGGTGGTGCTTGCCGACCGTTGGGCGGTCATTGTCCGCCTCAACGGCGTGCAGATCGCCGCCCGATCACGCTCACGGCGCGTCCGGCACTGAACGGTTCACGCCCTTCGCGCGCGATGTCTCACATCCTGAGACGTGAATGTGGTGCCATGTGACCCCTCGTAAACCGTCCCGGCTCCACTTTCCATGGCCTACGAACTCGCCAAGCGCACCGCCGACGCCGAGCAGAAGCTCGCTACCCGCGACGGCCTGCCCGCCCGCGACGGTGCTCTGCTCAGTGCGCGCCTGCAGCGCCGCTACCAGGACCGCATCACCGGCAGCTTCGCCATTCCCGGCCGCGAAGGCCGCTACGCGCCTATTCCCGATGCGGTACCGCCCGCCCTGGCCGCGGCACTGAAGGCACGCGGCATCGAGCAGCTGTACAGCCACCAGGCCGAGGCCTGGGAAGCCAGCCAGCGCGGCGAGCACGTGGCCATCGTCACCCCCACCGCCAGCGGCAAGTCGCTGTGCTACACCCTGCCGGTGGTCAGCGCGGCGATGCAGGACAAGGCCAAGGCGCTGTACCTGTTCCCGACCAAGGCACTGGCCCAGGACCAGGTGGCCGAGCTGCTGGAGCTCAACCGCGCCGGCGATCTGGGGGTGAAAGCCTTCACCTTCGACGGCGACACCCCCGGCGACGCGCGCCAGGCTATCCGCCTGCACGGCGACATCGTGGTCTCCAACCCGGACATGCTGCACCAGGCGATCCTGCCGCACCACACCAAGTGGGCGCAGTTCTTCGAGAACCTGCGTTACATCGTCATCGACGAAGTGCATACCTACCGCGGCGTGTTCGGCAGCCACGTCACCAACGTGCTGCGCCGGCTCAAGCGCATCTGCGCGTTCTACGGCGTGCAACCGCAGTTCATCCTGTGCTCGGCCACCATCGGCAATCCGCAGGCGCATGCCGAGGCCCTCATCGAGGCGCCGGTCACCGCCATCACCGAGTCCGGCGCGCCCAGCGGGCCCAAGCAGGTGCTGCTGTGGAACCCACCGGTGATCAACCCAGACCTGGGCCTGCGTGCCTCGGCGCGTTCGCAGAGCAACCGCATCGCGCGCATCGCGATCAAGTCCGGGCTGAAGACCCTGGTGTTCGCGCAGACGCGGCTGATGGTCGAGGTGCTGACCAAGTACCTGAAGGACATCTTCGACCACGATCCGCGCAAGCCACCGCGCATCCGCGCGTATCGGGGTGGCTACCTGCCCACCGAACGCCGCGAGACCGAGCGTGCGATGCGCGCCGGCAACATCGACGGCATCGTCAGCACCTCGGCGCTGGAGCTGGGCGTGGATATTGGCAGCCTGGACGTGGTGATCCTCAACGGCTACCCCGGCAGCGTGGCGGCCACCTGGCAGCGCTTCGGCCGCGCCGGCCGTCGCCAGCAGCCCGCTCTGGGCGTGATGGTGGCCAGCTCGCAACCGCTGGACCAGTACGTGGTGCGGCATCCGGATTTCTTCGCCGAGGCCTCGCCCGAACACGCGCGCATCGCCCCGGACCAGCCGCTGATCCTGTTCGACCACATCCGCTGCGCGGCGTTCGAGCTGCCGTTCCGGGTCGGCGATGGCTTCGGCCCGATCGACCCGGAAGTGTTCCTGGAAGCGCTGGCCGAAACCGAGGTGATCCACCGCGAAGGCGAGCGCTGGGAATGGATCGCCGACAGCTACCCGGCCAACGCGGTCAGCCTGCGCGCGGTGGCCGATGGCAACTTCGTGGTGGTCGACCGCAGCGATGGCCGCCAGCAGATCATCGCCGAGGTCGATTATTCGGCCGCCGCGCTTACGCTGTACGAAGGTGCCATCCACATGGTGCAGTCCACCCCGTACCAGGTGGAAACGCTGGACTGGGAGGGGCGCAAGGCCTACGTCACCCGCACCCACGTGGACTACTACACCGACAGCATCGACTTCACCAAGCTCAAGGTGCTGGACCGCTTCGATGGCGGTATGGCCGGACGGGGTGATTCGCACCACGGCGAAGTGCACGTGGTGCGCCGCGTGGCCGGTTACAAGAAGATCCGCTACTACACGCACGAGAACATCGGCTACGGCCCGGTGAACCTGCCCGACCAGGAGCTGCATACCACCGCGGTGTGGTGGCAGCTGCCGCAGGCGCTGCTGCTGCGCGCGTTTGCCAGCAAGCAGGATGCGCTGGATGGCTTCCTTGGCGCGGCCTACGCGCTGCACATCGTCGCCACCGTGGCGGTGATGGCCGATGCGCGCGACCTGCAGAAGTCGGTCGGCAACGGCGATGGTTCCTGGTTCGCGATCGCCGACCAGAGCGGCCGTGGCCAGCTGCGTGGCAGCGAGGGCGACCCTGGCGTTGTCGAGCTGCTGCAGGAGTTCGTGCCCACTGTTTACCTGTACGACAACTTCCCCGGTGGCGTCGGCCTCAGCGAGCCGCTGTGGCAGCGCCAGGCCGAGCTGGTACAGCGCGCGCGCGAACTGGTGCAACGCTGCGACTGCAAGGCCGGCTGCCCGGCCTGTGTCGGCCCGGTGCTGGCCGCGCAGGAAGAGGATGAGACCTCGCCGCGTGCGCTGGCGTTGCGCGTGCTGGATCTGTTCGATGCTGAAGCCTGCCAGCACGTGCCCGACGTGGTGGTGACCGCCCGCGACCCGATGGAGCTGCTGGCCCCGTGAGCCTGAGCCTGGACAAGCTGCGCCTGCTGCGGAAGCAGGCCGGCGACCCGAAGGCGAGCACGCCGGCCGTGCCCGGGCCACCGCCTGCGGCACCGGCCCCGGTGGCCGCCAACGATGCACGGCAACCGCGTGCCGAGCGCTCGGTGTTCGCCTGGGTCGAACAGGAAATCCGCCACAAGCCGACCGGCGCGGCGGCGCCGGTTGCGCCCCCCGCACCGCTGCGTCGGCCCGAGGTGGGCAGCCTGCATCGCCTGCTCGGCCTGCGCACACGCAGCGGTTCCGCACCAGCGCGAGCCAGTGCGCAGGATCGCCAGCTGCCCGGAGAGGAAATCGCGCCGGGCCTGTTCCTGATCGAGTCGCTGCAGGCGCAGCCGATTCCGGCACAGCCGCTGTCGCTGGATTTCGCCCGCCGCGAAGGCGAACACGTATCCCCGCGTGACCTGCTGTTCTTCGATACCGAAACCACCGGCCTGGCCGGCGGCACCGGCACCCGCGCCTTCATGATCGGGGCCGCCGACTGGCATGTGTGCCCGCAACGCGGCGAAGGCCTGCGCATCCGCCAGCTGCTGATGGCGACGATGGCCGCCGAGGACGCGATGCTGGCCACCTTCGCCAGCTGGCTGCAGCCGTCCACCGTGTTCTGCAGCTACAACGGCCGCAGCTACGACGCGCCGTTGCTGAAGGCGCGCTACCGGCTGGCACGCCAGCGTTGCCCGATCAGCGCGCTGGACCATGTCGATCTGCTCTATCCCACGCGCCGCCGCTATCGTGGGACGTGGGAGAACTGCAAGCTGTCCACCATCGAACGCCAGCTGCTGCGTGTGGTGCGCGAAGACGACCTGCCCGGCTCGGAAGCCCCGGGCGCATGGCTGCGTTTCCTGCGCGGTGGCGATGCAGTCAACCTGCGCCGGGTGGCCGACCACAACCATCAGGACGTGGTGACCCTGGCCCTGCTGCTGCAGCGGCTGGTGCGCGAAGAACAGCGCGAGCGCGAGACGTTGGCATTGGTCGGGCAGTAGCGTGAAACCCCGTTGACATGCCCTGACGGGGAGGGCGGTGACACTGGCGCCACCATCCACGCGTGGAGCCCGACAATGCGCCTCAGCCCCCTTGCCCTGCTTGCCATCCTGCCGCTGGCCGCCTGCAGCCACGCCGGCAGCAGCACCACCCACGATGCCGCGCCAGCGCCAGTGGCCGACGCCGCGCATGAATGCAGGCCGGAGGCGCTCGAGGCCTTCACCGGCAAGACCGCCGACGAGGCCACCCTCAAGAAACTGGTGGCCGACAGCGGCGCGCGCAACGCGCGGGTGGTCAAGCCGGGCATGGCGGTGACCATGGACTTCCGCCAGGACCGCGTGACCGTGCAGGTGGACGGTC